>CALRPK020000266.1:0-4236 GCA_943370015.1 Paracoccus haematequi | reverse complement strand
GTGCGACGATCACCTTGCGGGCGATGCCGCGGGCGATCAGGCTTTGCGCGAAATCGGCCGTTGCGGTGCGGCTGTCCAAGGGGTGGCCCGCCAGATGGGCGGCCTCCTCATCGTCCATGCGCAGCACTTCCAGCCCCGGCAGGGGATTTGTGACCGCCTCGACCAGTGCCGCGCCAGAGGTGTCGAGGACCACGCGCATTCCGGCCATCGCCGCAGCCAGCAGGGCGGGGAAATTCTTGGGCACGCCGGGCGGTTGGCTGCCGGAGATCACGGCAAAGCCGCCGGGCTTGCCCGCCGCGCGCAAGAGCAGGAACACCCGCTCTTGATCCTGCGGCTTCCAGACCGGGCCGGGCAGCATGAAGCGGTATTGCCGCCCGCTGGCGGTTTCGGTGACGGTCAGGCTTTGGCGTGTCTCACCGGGGCCGGTGATCCCCAAGAACATCACGCCTTCGCGGCGGATGAGTTCGGCCAGACGGTCGCCGGTCAGCCCGCCCAAGGCCACCAGCGCGAGGGATTCCCCGCCCAAGGCATGGATCGCGCGGCTGACGTTCAGCCCGCCGCCACCCGGATCAAGCCGCGGATCGGTGCAGCGCAGCTTTTCATCGGGGATCATCTGCGCCACGTCCGACGCCATATCCAGCGCGGGGTTCAGCGTCAGGGTCAGGATCGGGGTTTGCGCGGCGGGTGCGGTCATCACGGGCTCCTCAGTCGGGGCCGAGGATAGCGCCAAAGGTGGCAGCGCGAAAGCCTGCGCCGCCACCGCTGTCTTGTGCGCCCGGATCAGAGCATCAGCTGATAGCTTGCCGGAACGTAGCGGAAGCTGTCGCCCTGTGCCTCGACATAGCCGATGCCGGGGAAGGGCATGTGATAGCCCGCAAAGGGGATGCGGTCGGCGGCGAGCATGCCAAGGATCGTCTTGCGGGTTTGGGCGGCCTGCGCCTTGTCGGCGTCAAAGCGCACTTCCCAATCGGGGCGCTGCAAGGACCAGACGTAATGGTTGGTGGTATCGGCCAGCAGCATCAGTTGCGCGCCATCGCTTTCAAGGCGGTAGGTGAAATGTCCCGGCGTGTGGCCGGGGGCGGCCATCGCGGTGATGCCCGGAGCCACGGCCCCGCCATCGTCAAGGAAGGTGAACTTGTCGTTCAGCGGTTTGACCTTGGCGTCGAAGCCTTCGTTCCCGGCCATGGACCAGTTGTTATGCTCCGTCGCCCCGGTGACATAGCGGGCGTTGGCAAAGGTGGGGGTGCCGTCTTCGCCCGACAACCCGCCGATGTGGTCGCCATGCATATGGGTCAAAACCACGATGCTGACCTGATCGGCGGTCAGTCCGGCGGCTTGCAGGGCGGCAAGCGTGCCTTCGGGGGCCAAGCCGGTGTCAAAGAGCACGAGGTCCGCCCCGGTGTTCACCACGACGGGGGTGAAGAAGTTGAAGCTTTTGTCCGCGGGGATGAAATTCGCGGCCGACAGCGCGGCAAAGTCTTCGGGCGTGGCGTTCAGGCCAAAGGTTTCCTGCGGTTTGTCGCCCGCGCGGCTGCCCGCAAGGAGGGTGGTCACCTCAAACCCGCCGAGTTTGACGCGGTGATAGGGGGCAAAGCCCGGCCCCGCCATCGCAGGGGCTTCAGCCAGCGCGGGGCGGGCGCGCAACAGGGCCGGGGCGGCAAAGGGAAGGGCAGCAGCAGCCAAAAGGGCGTGACGGCGTGACAGGGTCATGGTCGTGTCCTTGGTTGGGGTGTCATATCCCAAAGGATAGGACTGCCCCCCTGCACGGCCATTCACCGCCGCTCACATCCGCGTCAGCCACACCCGTGTCCGCCACATCCGCGTCAGAGCGTCGCGCAGGTCATTCCCACCATGGGTCGATGGCGGCGATGTCCTCATCGCTCCAGCCGAAGTGGTGGGCGAGTTCGTGGACCACCACATGCGCCACCAGATCACCCAGACCGATATCGCCGCGTTCGATCCATTCTTCAAGGATGGCGCGGCGGAACAGCCAGACGGCATCTGGTTTAGTTGCCTGATCCATAACGGATTTTTCGGTCAGGGGGATGCCGTCGTAAAGGCCGGTCAGTTCAAAGGGGTCTTCCAGACCCATCTCTTCCAGCACCTCATCGGGCGCGAAATCCACCACCCGCAGCACGAGGCCCGTTGCCGGTTCGCGCCATGGATGCGGCAGGGTCGAGATGGCATCCCGCGCCAATTCCTCGATCAAGGAAAGATCGGGGGCGGTGAAAGCGTCCCATGTCGGGGCGTTCGGGTCATGGTTTTCAGGCGTTGTCATAACGATATGATAGGTGTTGCGCGGCGTTCCTGCTAGGGTAAGCCCGTGAAAGCCTTGTGTGTTATGTGCAAGAGGTGGTCGTGGACACCGATGTCATCGCTTTTCTGGGCCAGTTGACGCCCATCCGTGCCGGAGAGGCGCGCCAGTTGATCGCCATGGGAGAGCGTCTTTTGGGGTTTCCCGTGCATCTGGCGGGGGCGGGCATTCTGGGTTTTGGCCGATATGCCTATCGCTATGACAGCGGGCACAGTGGAACGGCGGCGGTGATCGCCTTTGCGCCGCGCAAGGCGGAGCTGGTGCTTTATCCCAATTGCGCGCTGGACGCGGCGGCAGAGGTGTTGGCCCAGCTTGGGCCGCATCGGCGCGGCAAGGGCTGCGTCTATCTGCGGCGGCTGGATGATGCCGATCCGGCGGCGGTGGAGGCGCTGTTTCGGCGCGGTGTGGCCGAGATTTCGGCACTTTGGCCCGTCACGCCGCAGTGATGCGGGCAGTGATGCGGGCAGAGGGTCCCGCGAACTGGACAAAGGCGGGACGCTGTGACAGGGAAGAACCGTTCACCGGAGCCTGCCGCCATGTCCAACGTCACCACCCGTTTCGCGCCTTCGCCCACTGGATTTATCCATGTGGGGAACCTTCGCACCGCGTTGATGAATTACCTCATCACGCGCAAGGCGGGGGGCACCTTCATCCTGCGTCTGGATGACACCGATCAGGAACGGTCCAAGCAGGAATATGCGGACGGCATCATGGCCGATCTGGAATGGCTGGGCCTGCATTGGGACCGCGTGGAAAAGCAATCGCTGCGGATGGACCGCTATCGCGCGGCGGCGGAAGAGTTGAAGCAGGCCGGGCGGTTCTACGAATGCTTTGAATCGCCGACCGAGCTCGATCTGAAGCGCAAGAAACTGCTGAACATGGGCCGCCCGCCGGTCTATGACCGCGCGTCCTTGCATCTGACGGATGCGGAAAAGGACGCGATGCGGGCTGAGGGGCGGGACGGCTATTGGCGCTTCCTGCTGAACCAGAACCGGATCGAATGGCCGGATGGCATTCTTGGCCCGATTTCGATTGATGCGGCCTCGGTGTCGGACCCCGTGCTGATCCGCGCGGATGGGCAGGTGCTTTATACCTTTGCCTCTTCGGTGGATGACATCGACATGGGCGTGACCTTTATCGTGCGCGGTGCGGATCATGTGACCAATACCGCGACGCAGATTCAGATCATGCAGGCGATGGGCGGCACGCCGCCGAACTTTGCCCACCATTCGCTGCTGACGGGTGCCAAGGGCGAGGAACTCTCCAAGCGTCTGGGAACGTTGTCCCTGCGCGACCTGCGCGCGCAAGGCGTGGAACCGATGGCGCTGCTGTCGCTGATGGCGCGGCTGGGGTCGTCAAAGCCCGTTGAACTGGCGACGTCGATGCAGGATTTAATCGACGGGTTTGATGTGGGCTCCTTCGGCTCTGCGCCGACCAAGTTTGACGCCGAGGACCTGTTCCCGCTGACCCGCGCCCATGTGCAATCCTTGCCGCTGCCTGCGGTAGCCGACAAGATCGCCGCTTTGGGCGTGCCTGAGGCGGAGGCTGAGGCGTTCTGGCGTGTGGCCAAGGACAATATCACCGTGCTGGCCGATCTGGCCCAATGGTCGGAGTTGTTCCAGAACGGGGCCGAGCCTTTGGTGGACCCGGAAGATGCCGAATTCATCACGCAGGCCGTGGCGCTGCTGCCGCCGAAGCCTTGGACCACCGCCACCTGGGGCGAATGGACCGAGGCCGTGAAGGCCGCGACGGGGCGCAAGGGCAAGGGGCTGTTCATGCCGCTGCGCAAGGCGCTGACGGGCCGGGCCAACGGGCCAGAAATGGCCGATGTAATGCCACTGTTGAAAGTTGTGCGCGCGGGCTGACCCGGCGTTGTTTTGCCGAAAAGGCCGGGGGTTTCACACCCCCGGACCCCCGTGGGA
>CALRPK020000265.1:0-4242 GCA_943370015.1 Paracoccus haematequi | reverse complement strand
GTCAGGTTCCAGCACGGAGTCGAGCGCATCGGCGATGATGATGATCTGCACATCGCCTTCGATGCCGCGCGGCAGGGTGAAATCGCCCGCGCCGTTATAGCCCTCGCCGACCGCCAAACCACCAGTGCGCGTTGCTTCTCCTAGCAGGACATCACCCGCATCCAGCACGCCATCGCGGGAGAGGTATGCCCGGTCTATCCAGCCCGTGCCGCCCGTCGCGACGGCCCCCCGGTTTTCCACCCGCCAACGGATCGTCGCCACCTCACCGCCGCGCGGGGCTGTGGGCAGGCCGGTGATCGTGGCCACGAGATCCGCATAGGGCCGCGCCACGCTGGAAATCGTGGCCTCAGAATAGTTGTTATTCTCAGCCGCGACCCCAGTCCGCGCCTCGATCAAGGCCGACTGGCCGTTGATGTCACTATCAGCGCGCAATTCGGCCCGCAGGGTGCCCACCCCTGCCGCGCCATCGGGCAGGCGCAGGGTGACGCGGCGGGTGACGCTTTCGCCGGGGGCAAGGTGCTGCCCAAGTCCAGCCACCGCGACCGACTGCAAGACCGTCCCGCGTGAGGTGTTGACCAGACGAATCCAATCCGTCCAATCCCCCGGCACCGCCGCCACGCCATCGTTGCGCAGCGTCCATGTCAGCGTGACTTCGCCGCCCGCCGCAGCCTCGGTCCCGTCAAAGGCAAAGGCGGTGACCACCAGATCAGGGGCCGAGGCGATGCGCCGGGTGGCGGTGTTGTTCGCCTCTCCGGTCGCGTCATCATTGGCCTCAGTGATTTCGCCCGCCATATCGGCAGTGACGGTGAAGTCATAGTCGCCCGTCTGATCAAGGCCCGCAGGCCAGCCGAATTCCACCCGCCGCGCCACGGTCGCCCCGGCGGCCAGTTCGGCGCTGCGGTTGCGCAGGTCTTGGGCATAGACCACCCGGCCCGTGGACCGGTTGATGATGACCAGCCGTTCGGTCCAAGGGGCAACCGCCGCCTTGCGCCCGTCATTGGCCAGCGTCCAGACCACGGCAACGGTCTGACCCGCCGTCCAGCCAAAGGCCGGTTCCGGGGCCAGATCCCGCACCACCAGATCGGGTTGTGCGGCCAGCACGGCGGTCGCGGCAAAGCTGGCGCTGTTGTTATTCTCGGCGTCGCCCGCGTCGTTCTGTTCGTCCACCTCATTGGCGCTGTCCAGCCGCAGGGTGACCGTCAGCCCCCCCACCGCGCGCGAGCCCACGGGCAGGCGCAGGCTGGCGGTCTGGGTCACGCTTGCCCCAATCGCCAAAGCGCCGTCAAAGGGGATCACCAGATCGGCAAGGATTTCGCCCGTGTCGGTCCGCCGGATCGTGACGCGGTTCGACATATGCCCGCTGAACGCCGCATCACCCGCATTGCGCAGCGTCCATGTGACCGGGACCAGACCGCCCGATTCCAGCTCTGCCGTCGTATCCAGCGCAAAGGTATCGATAACAAGGTCAGGCGCGGGGATATCCTCAAGCGTCAGGCGCATCGGCGCGGTGATCGGGTTGGCAAAGACGTTGAAGGCAAAGTCATGCGTGCCGGGGTAGTAAATCTGCCCATCAACCACCAACAGATAGGTGCCAATGTCGAGCAGCGTGACCGTATCGACATCACGCAGAGTGCTGTCGAACACCTCACGCCCATAGGGATCAATCAGCCGCCAGACGGCACGGCTGTCACCGGCCAGCAGGTTGAAGAAATAGCGATCCCCGGCCGTCGCCTCAAACCGGTACAGCCGGGACTCACTGCCGGGGGCGAGTTGATCGGATTCCGTGGTGCCGAGCGTGATCGGCTTGGCCAAGGCGGCATCGAGCAGGGCAAAGGAATAGTCTCCGGTCACCCCCGATTGCGCCGAAATGGTCAGGGTATAGTCCCCTGCCGGGAGGTCATAAATCGGCGGCAGGCTGGTTTGCGCCGAGTCCGAATTGGTAAAGGCACGAAGGTCCACCTGCCCGCGTGGACCGGTCAAGGTCCAGCGCCAATTGCCATCGGCCGGGGCAAGGGCATCGACATAAAGCCGCGTCGCCGTGGCCAGCGAGAAGGTGTGGCGCACCTGCTGACCCGGCAGGGCGATGTTGCCCTCAACCATCTCATTCAGCGGGGTCGCAACCTCAGCCCCCGTCAAGGGCACCAGCCGGAAGGACAGCACAGGCCCTGCCCCGGTGGTCACGCTGGGATCAAGGATCAGGTAATGCGGCCCATCCGCGGTCAGCGTCAGCGTCGGCATATCGCTGCGGATATAGGTCACCGTGCCGGTCAACTGGCCATAGGCGTTGACGACCTTCCATTGACCGTTGAGGTTGCCGGAAATGGCATCCAGATAGAATTGCTGCCCCGCGCTGCCGTCAAAACGGAACAGCTTTTGCGCGTTGTCCGGATCAAAGCTGACATCCACCTGCGTCGCCGGGGTAATCGGTGTGGCCGTGGACAGATCGCGCAGGGCAAAACCGTAATCGCCCGCGCTGCGGTTGTCGCCGTAGACCACGACCCGGTAGGTGCCGGGGTCCAGTGTGATCACCGCCGCATCGCCGCGATAATCGCTATCGATGTAGTAAAGCGCCTGATCGTAGATCGTCCCCAAGGGTCCGATCAGGGCCAAGCGCAGATCGCCGCGCGGCGTCAGGCTGTCGAGGATCAGTTGCTTCCGCTCGGTCAGGGTGACGGTATAGGTTGCCTGATCGCCCGGACCCTCCAACCGGCCCGAGGTGGCGCTGTCCAGCGTCAGGGCGGCAGTCGGGCGGGCGCTGCGGCGCAGGGTGAAGGATGCCGTGGTGGGGGCCGTCTGTTCGATCTGGCCGTCATAGATCAGGTAATAGGTCCCCGCCCCGCCCAACTTCCCGGCAAAGTCGGTCACATCGGCGCGCTGTTGGGTCCAGATCGTGCCATCCGGGCCGATCAGGCGGTAATAGCTTTGCGCCCCCGCGCTGCGCCCCGTGGTGATGTAGAGAAAACCATCACCCCCCGCCCAGTCAAGGGCATAGGTCTGCTGGCGGTTGGCAGGGTCCAGCGTGACGGTGACCGCCGTATCCAGCGCGACCACGGTGGCATCGGCGCGGTCGCGCAGCGCAAGGCGGTAGCTGCCGGTCGCGCCATTGTCGAACCAGACCGCCAGCTCGTAGCTGCCTGCGGGCAGGTTGGCGAAAGGATCGCCGCCCGAATAATAGCCATCGGTCGATTGGAACCCGACCGGCCCGATTTGCACCGGGCCTGTCAGCATCCAGCGCAGATTGGGATTGTTGGTCAGCGCGTCAAAGGCCACGCGGGCGGACCCGGTCAGCGTGATCTGCCAGCGGTCCACCGCGCCCGGAACCGCAAGATCGCCCGCCAACACATCGCCGGGGCTGGCCGTCAGCGCCGTCGTGGCCGCAGGGGTGGCGATCGTGACATTGTCCAGCGTCAACCCCGCCGTCGCAGATCCGCCGTTTTCGGCATAGACGGCAAGGCGGCGGTCAGCCAGTTCCAGCCCCGCCACGAAGCGCCGGTCGATCAGCGTCACCGCGCCGCCGCCCATGTTCAGGGTCACCGACACCTCTGCACCGCCCGCCACGCGCGTCGCCAAAAGGCGCAAGCGTCCGCTGCCGATGGGATCAAGGCCAAGGTCTGCCAGCGACACCTCAACCAATTCACTGCCGAAATGCAGCGACAGATGCGGAACGGCTCCATCACCGGACCCCTGCACCAGATCGACTGCGGCGGCGAGGACGTTGGAAAGGTTCGGCTCCAACCCCAGCGCGGGCACCGGGCCGAAGCTGCCGTAGTTGGCCGTCGGCACCAACCCAAGGGCAAAGCCATTGCCGATGCCCCCGGTGCCCGGGGCGGTCAGGGTGAAGTCAAAGGCGACATCCATCGTCTCATACCGCCCTGTGGCGGTCTGGCCAAAGGCGATGCCCGTGCTTTGGTTCGCGGCCAGCGGGTCCAGCATCTGCAAGATCGTGTTGCCCGCACCGCCATCCACCTCAGTGGGGGCGGCACCGGCAAAGCCGGTTTTCACATGCGGGATGCGGGCCCCGGCGCCGAAGTCCTCTCGCGTGGCGCCCAGCGCCGGGGCGCCATCGGGGGTGACCAGCTTGAAGCGGTAGCCGTTGGTGGTGGGCGCATCGTAAACCGCGCCTTCGATCAGCAGAAGATATTCTCCCGCCTCTGGCAGCACCAACCCGCCACGGTCGGACAGCCCCAAGGGCGCCACGACCTGCCCGCCCGAGGGCGAGATCATCCGCCAAATCGTGCTGTT
>CALRPK020000264.1:0-4253 GCA_943370015.1 Paracoccus haematequi | reverse complement strand
TGAGGTTCCAACTGACAAGGACGGCCGCCCTATGCTGAAAGTGCCGCTCAACGGTCTGTGACGGCTTCGACCAACCGCCGGACCAACCCCGTAAGCTTCTGCCAGAGGATCAAGAAATGCAGAACGTCACTCATATCTCGGCTGATTTCGCGATCAGCCCCCAGATCACCACCGAGCAACTGGCTCAACTCAAGGCGGCAGGGTTCACCACCGTCATCTGCAACCGACCAGATCATGAAGAAAGCGGCCAACCGTCCTTTGGCGAAATCAAGGTGGCAGCCGAAGCAGCCGGTCTTGAAGCCCACCACATCCCGATACGCCCAGGTCAGGCAACAGAGGCCGATATCGCGGCCTTCGATACCGCTGTGACGACGGCCAAAGGCAAGGTGCTGGCCTATTGCCGGTCCGGCGCGCGGGCGCAGAGCCTCTATGCTGCACGGCCCCGCTGAGGGCGTCTATTGATCGCCCTACGAATGTTCCGTCCCTGAACTCGTTCAAAAAGAAAAAGACCTGTCCCATGACCACAAGTTCCGTCGGACGTTACTTTCCAATCCTGCAATGGGGCCGTGGTTATGACCGCCATCTCCTGACGAACGACCTGCTGGCGGCGGTGATCGTCACGATCATGCTGATCCCGCAGTCGCTTGCCTATGCACTTCTCGCAGGGCTGCCACCCGAGGCAGGGCTTTATGCCTCCATCGTGCCGATCCTGCTCTACACTTTGTTCGGGACATCCCGTGTCCTTGCTGTCGGTCCTGTCGCCGTGGTGTCGCTGATGACAGCCGCAACGATCGGTCAGGTGGCCGAAGCAGGGACCGCCGGATATGCCGTGGCCGCCTTGACGCTTGCGTTCCTGTCTGGCGGAATGCTCTTGCTGATGGGTCTGTTTAGCCTAGGCTTTCTGGCTAACTTCCTGTCCCATCCGGTTATTTCTGGCTTTATCTCAGCATCGGGTCTGTTGATTGCCGCAAGCCAGATCGGCCCGCTGACCGGTCTGAAAGCGGAAGGTCATGCACTGTTCCCGCAATTGGCTTCGCTGGCTGTGCAGCTTGGAAACCTCAGCATAGCGACCTTTGCCATTGGGATCTTTAGCCTTGGCTTCCTGTTTTGGGTCCGTCGCGGCCTCAAGCCACTTTTGCACAGGATGGGCTTTTCAGCCCGCCCCGCCGATATGCTGGCCAAGGCCGGGCCAGTAGTCGCCATCGCGGCATCCACCTTCGCGGTCTGGTGGCTCGATCTGGACAAAGGGGGCGTGGCAGTGGTGGGTGCGGTCCCGCAAAGCCTACCGCCGTTCACGCTACCGTCTTTTGACATATCGCTGATCAAATCACTAGTCCTTCCTGCTGCTCTGATTTCGCTGATCGGCTTTGTGGAATCGGTGTCTGTAGGCCAGACACTTGCAGCAAAGCGCCGCCAGCGGATCGATCCCGATCAGGAACTGGTTGCACTCGGCGCGGCAAACTTAGGGGCATCCCTGACAGGTGGCTTTCCTGTTACTGGTGGGTTTGCGCGATCAGTCGTGAATTACGATGCTGGTGCCGAAACGCCAGCGGCTGGTGCCTTCACCGCCATCGGCCTTGCCCTAGCGGCACTGTTCCTGACGCCGCTCATTCATTTTCTGCCCAAAGCCACGCTCGCAGCCACCATCGTGGTCGCAGTGCTCAGCTTGGTTGATTTTTCGACCCTCAAGCGCAGTTGGGTCTATTCCCGCGCGGATTTTTCTGCCGTTGCAGCAACGATGGCCGTCACACTTATCATCGGCGTCGAGGCGGGCGTATCAGCGGGTGTTGTGCTTTCGTTGGTCCTCCACTTGTATCACACCTCGCGCCCCCATGTGGCAGAGGTTGGTCTCGTCCCAGGCACCGAGCACTTCCGCAATATTCACCGCTTCAAGGTTGAAACTGACCCAACGGTCCTGACGCTCCGGATCGACGAGAGCCTTTATTTTGCCAACACTCGTTATCTCGAAGACGTCATCCTGAAACGCGTCACCGGCGACAGCGCGCTGCGCCATGTGATCCTGATGTGTTCGGCAGTGAACGAGATCGACCTAAGTGCATTGGAAACATTGGAGGCTTTAGATCACCGCCTACACGATATGGGGGTAACGCTGCACCTGTCCGAAGTGAAGGGACCGGTCATGGACCGCCTGAAAAAGACGGATTTCGTGACCCATCTTGGCGGTAAGGTCTTCGTGTCGCAGTTCGAGGCTTTCTGCAAACTGACGGGACGGTGCGCCGCACGCGATCTGCGCGCGCATGAACAGGACTTGGATTAAGAGCTTGGCGGGCCACTGGGCTCGGCAAAATCGGTGAAGGACAGGAGCGCGCCAAGATCGAAATGAGCGGGAATGATGTCAGGACAAATTCGGTTCCTCCATGTCGGAAAGGGGCGGTGGTCAGGGTCAATGGCGCCCAGAACCAGAACTTGAATGCAAGACGATTAGCGAGGGTCAAACGCATCGCAACTCTTGTCGCTCCATCAGGCTATGGCGTCTATATCGTTGTCGCACGACCAGTTCTGTCACCGTCCGCTATGGGCCGACCGGCCCATGGTGTGCCGGTCGGGAAAGTTGATCAAAAGTCGATCCCCTCTGACAGGGACAACGCGTCCTCGATGTCGACGCCGAGGTAGCGCACGGTGCTATCTATCTTCGTGTGCCCCAGCAGCAGCTGGACCCCGCGCAGGTTGCCGGTCTTCTTGTAGATCTGCGCGACCTTGGTCCGTCGCATGGAATGCGTGCCGTAGGCGCTCGGTTCGAGGCCCAGCGACATCACCCAACCTCGGACGATCCGCGCATACTGTCGCGTGGACAGGTGCGGGCTGCCATGTATCCGGCTGGGCCAAAAGAAATCGAGTCCAATCATTTCAGGGTCGCAGATCCAACGTTCGAGCGACAGCCAGGTAGTTTCAGTGATCTCAAAGTGGACTGGCTTGCCCGTCTTGCTCTGGATCATTGAGGCATGTTCCTTGACCCGTCCAGCAGCGAAAACGTCCCGGACCCGCAGCGCGACGAGGTCGCATCCACGAAGGTTGCGGTCTAAGGCCATGTTGAACGGCGCGAGGTCGCGCGGGTTATCGGCCACTTCGAGGCGGACTCGGATGGACCAGACATGCCGCGGCAAGAGCGGGCGCTTCTGACCAATGATGCGGCCCTTGTTTCTGGCGGCGCGAGCAGGAGAAGGGCTGGGAGAAGATCGTTGGGGATGAGTATACCTCCAGTCCAACGAGCCCACCCTTCTTCGGTCATGCCGACCACCGCAAGATACCACAGTTGGGGCCGGGAGTGGGAGCGTCGGGGCTGAAAGCGGACATGGGATCGACGCTCCGATTCCAGCCATTGCAAGGACCGCTACCAGCGAAGCAGTTGCCGTCCTAGGACCGCGCCGACAATCGTGACCGTGGATATGGCGAGGCCATACCACGTCACGACGAACAGAGGAGAATCCTCGGTGCAGTGAAGTGCATAACCTGCCGCGATCCCCGCACCTGCGGCGAGGCCGATCAGTGCCCCGGTCAGTTCGGGGCGCGTCGGTGCGGCGCGACGCAGCAGAAGCAGCCCGACACCCAGCGGAAGCATCCCCATCAATGTGATCGAGGCGATGCAGGCCGCTGCGGTGTCGCCGACGAGCTCCGGCAGCAACGGTGCTGCACTTCCCGTGAGGATCCGAATACCGACGAGGATCGCACCAAGGCCCAAGGGCATCAGCAAAGGCCAGAGCATCACCCGCCTGCCCGGACGCGCGGAGGATAACGCAAGTCCGACCGCGAGAACGGCAAGGGCGACCGGGAGGATTGTCTTGGCCTGAACCGGGACCCGCCGCACAGCCTCCGCCAGATCAGCGCGCAGCCCGAAGATGACCCAGAACAGCGCAAGCGTCACGGCCGCTGCTGCGATCATCCCGCCAAGCGCTGTGGCAGGCGACCATCCGGCGGGCACGGGACGCGCAGAAAGATCGCGGATCATGTCGTCGGTGGTTCGCTTCGCGTTCATTTCAGCATCCTTTCGGCCGCTTCCGACAGCCGTTTCATGGCCCGCTGCAGCGCGACGCGGGCCGCACCGGCATGGAGGCCCATCGTCTCGCCCGCTTCCTCGGCTGTCTTGCCATCCAACGCCACCGCCCGCACCAACTGCGCGGAACGGCTGTCGATCTGGGCCAGCATCACCTCTGCGTCGCGCTTGGCCAGCGGGACCGCGTCGTGCTCTTCGGGCAGCAGGTCAGCAAAATCCTCGATCGGCAGATTGACCGCCG
>CALRPK020000263.1:0-4260 GCA_943370015.1 Paracoccus haematequi | reverse complement strand
AGTTGCAGCGGGCGATGACGGCGATGGCGCTGTGCCCGAAGCCGGACCTTGTCATCTTTGACGAACCGACGACGGCACTGGACGTGACGACGCAAATCGACGTTCTGGCCGCGATCAAAGAAGCGATCCGCGATACCGGGGTGGCCGCGCTTTACATCACGCATGACTTGGCAGTGGTGGCGCAGGTGTCGGACGATATCCTCGTGCTGCGGCATGGCAAGATGGTGGAATACGGCACCGTCGCCGACATCATCACCGCGCCGAAACAGGCCTATACGCAGGCGTTGGTGTCGGTGCGGTCGATTGACCACCAGGAAAAGCCCGAAGCCCCCGCCGTGCTGTCCGTCCAAAACATCACCGCACGTTACGCCGGGACGAATTTCGATGTGTTGAAGAACGTGACCGTCGATCTGCCTGCGGGTCAGACTTTGGCAGTGGTGGGGGAAAGCGGGTCGGGCAAATCGACACTGGCCCGCGTGATCACCGGATTGTTGCCCGCCGCTCAGGGGCGCATCAACTTTGCCGGACGGACACTGTCGGCTGATCTGCAGGGGCGCACCAAGGACGACCTGCGCGAGTTGCAGATGATCTACCAGATGGCCGATGTGGCAATGAACCCGCGCCAGACCGTCGGCACGATCATCGGTCGGCCGTTGGAGTTCTATTTCGGCCTGAAGGGCGAGGCGAAGCGCAAGCGCGTGCAGGACCTGCTGGACCAGATTGAGATGGGGAAGGGGTTCATTGACCGCTATCCGGCGGAACTGTCGGGCGGTCAAAAGCAGCGCGTCTGCATTGCGCGTGCGCTGGCGGCGAAGCCCAAGCTGATCATCTGCGACGAGGTGACCAGTGCATTGGACCCACTTGTGGCGGATGGCATCCTGAAGCTGCTGCTCGATTTGCAGGCGCGGGAAGGGGTGGCGTATCTCTTCATCACCCATGATCTGGCCACCGTGCGGGCCATCGCGGACAAGATCGCCGTGATGTATCGCGGGCAGGTGGTGCGCTATGGCGGCAAGACCGATGTGCTGACGCCGCCGTTCGACGATTACACTGACCTGTTGCTGTCCTCCGCGCCGGAAATGCGGATCGGCTGGCTGGAGGAGGTCTTGGCCCATCGCAAGATGGAAAGCGCGGGGAATTGATGCGGAAACTGCTTTTGATCCTGATCGACGGGGTGCCCTATCGCAACTGGCGGCGGCTGTTTGGCAATCTGGAAGGCTGGGTTGCAACCGGAGAGGCGCGGGTTTGGCGGATGCGGTCTGTGCTGCCGTCAACCTCGGCCTCTTGCTATGCTTCGATCCATACGGGCGTGCCGCCGCAGGTGCATGGCGTCTGGGGCAATTACGCGGTCAAGAAACTGGACCTGCCGGATGTGTTCTCGGAACTCAGCAAGGCAGGGCGGCGGACGGGGGCGGTGACGCATTCCTTCTGGTCGGAGTTTTTCCAACGCGCGCCCTTCGATACGGTGCGTGACATCGAATATGACGAAGAGGCGGGGCCGATCCATCACGGGCGCTTTCACACGATGGCGGGATACGGGCTGATCAATCAGATGACGCCGTCAGACCATGACCTTTTCGCCACGCTGACTCGGCTGTGTGAGGTGAAGGGGATCGACTACGGCCTGTATCATTCCTGCACGCTGGACAGCATGGGGCATCGGTTCTTCCATGACAGTCAGGAAATGGACCATGCTTGTTACCTGCTGGATGAACAGATGGCCCCCTTCATCCATCGTTGGCGGCAAGCGGGGTATGAGGTGATCGTCACCGCCGACCACGGCCAAGACGCACGCGGCCATCACGGCGGCGCGGGTGAGTTGCAGCAGGATTTCGCGTTCTATTACTTTGGGGATGCCGAGATGCCCGCCAAGGATGTTCTCTTGGATCAGTTGGCGCTGGCTCCGTCGATCCTGACGCGGATGGGCGTTGCGGTGCCGGACACGATGAAGGCCGCGCCCTTCATGGGCTGATAGGCCCGCCCCATCAGGTGGTGTAGGACGATCTTTCCTCGTCCAGCATGGCCCGGATTTCGGTCAGGAAATACTCGGCTGCGTTGGGATAGGCTTCCCATTCCTGCGCGGTTTTCTCGGCCACCTGTTCGGACAGATAGCGCAAGGGTTGGCCGGTTTGCAGGGCGCGGATATAGGTCTCTGCCGCGCGTTCGAAGTAGTATAGACGGTTGAAGGTTTCCGCGACGGTCTGACCCACGATCAGCACGCCGTGATTGCCCATGATCATCGTGGTAATCTTTGGGTCGCGCAGCAGGGTCGCGCAACGTGCGGCTTCCTCAGCGAAGGCCATGCCGCCGTATTGGTTATCCACCACTTGGCGATTATGGAACATCGCCGAGTTCTGGTCGATGGCCGGAAGGCGGCTGTCGGCAAGGCTGGCAAGCACGGTCGCATGGGTGGAATGGACATGCATAAGGCAACGCGCATGCGGCAGGGCACGGTGGATGGACCCGTGCAGACCCCAAGCCGTAGGGTCGGGCGCGTCGGGACGGTTCATGGTGTCAGGATAATCCGCGTCCAACTCGATCAGGCCCGAGGCCGTCATGCGGCTGAAGTGGCGTCCGTTCGGGTTAATCAGAAAGCGCGTGCCCTTGTCGTTCAGGGCCAGCGAAAAATGGTTGGCGACCGCCTCATGCATGTTCAGCCGTGCCGTCCAGCGAAAGGCCGCGGCAAGGTCACAGCGTTCTTTCCAATGGGTCAGGTTGGGCAGGGGGGCGTTCATGCGGCACCTTCGAAAGGACAGCGACCCGCAGCGAGGTCGGTCAAAGTAGTGGTGATGCGGGCAAAACTGGCAGCCGCGCGGGGTACGGTCGCACGCGCACGCAGGTAGCCGTGGACAAGGCCCTTTTCGGTGACGGCATGGGCCTTGCCGCCAGCGGCACGCAACTTGGCCGCATAGGCGGCGGCGTCATCGGCCAAAGGGTCACATTCGGCGGCGATGCACAGGGTGGGCGGCAGGCCGGTGAAATCGGTGTCCGACAGGGGGGCAAAGCTGGGGTCCGGTGCAGGCTCTGCCCCGGCGTGGCGGATGCCTGCGTAGAATTCCACATCCGCCGCCGTCAGCATCGGTGCATGGGCATGTGTGACGTAGCTGCCCGCTTGGCGGTTGCCGCCAAGACCCGGATAGATCAGCACCATCCCGACAATCCCCAAAGCGCCATGCCGCCCGATGGCCTGCGCCGTGGCGGCTGCGAGGTTGCCCCCGGCACTGTCGCCCGCCAAGAGGAGCGGCCCCGGCAGATCTGCCGCGATGGCGCGGGTGGCGGCGCAGGCGTCGTCATAGGCGGCAGGGTGGGGATGTTCTGGACACAGGCGATAATCCACACTGACGACATGCAACCCCGTCGCGGCGCGGATTTCGGCGCAGACGTCATCGTGGCTGTGCAAGCCCCCCACGACATAGCCACCGCCGTGGAAATAGATGACCTTTCCGCCCGCACCCGGATAATGCCGACAAGGCACGCCGCCAAAGGCGCGATCCGTCGCCGTCACCCCGTCAGGATAGCCACGGTGAAAGGCGCGGCACATCCGGTCATAGATCGCGCGCTGGTCAGCAATGGACATGCTGGCGGTATCGGGCGGGTAGGCCGCATCCGTCTGACGGATGAAGTCCCAAGTCGGGGCGTCAATAAGGGTTTGGTAGTGATCCAACGTCATCATCGCAGACTGTCGCGCTTTCACTGGAACCGCAATCATCTTGTGGTTAAACCCGTGGCTGTGTGGGTCGTTAACAAAGGTTGAGTCGGGGTTTTCCGGCGCTCATTCCTTTTTGACGTGGTGGTGTGGAACATGTTGGACGGGCTTAAAGGCCACCCGCAGGGGCGGCATCATCTTGACTATCTTATCGTTGCCGCCCCGGCTGAGGCCGAGATGTTGCGGGGCCGTTTGACCGAGGATGGCGCAGTGGCGCAATGCTGGCCAGCGCAAGGCAATGCGGATGGGTCACGGCTGGGTGCGCTGGTTCTGGATGGCGACCATTGCGGCGGCGTGCCGGAAGCGATGGCCTTGGCGATCCGGATCATGGCTGACGGTCCGCGCCTGCCGGTGGTTATTCTGCTGCACGGTTTGAGCGAACAGATCTTCCCCTGCAATCCGCGCGTCGATCCGGTCTTGTTGCGCAAGCCGCTGTCACGACTGACGGCACGGGTGACGCGCGACTATCTGCAGGCGAATGCCGCCATGGGCAAAACTGACGCCGGAAAATCCAACGGGGCGCAGCCGTTTCCGGTGCGCCCCGTCTGAATTCT
>CALRPK020000262.1:0-4265 GCA_943370015.1 Paracoccus haematequi | reverse complement strand
CAAGGATGAAGGTGTCGGACCGCGCCTCGGCCAGCTTCAGCATCAAAGAGACGGGCGTGTCCAGATCGGCGGCAAGGCGGGCGTAGACAAGCTGTGTCTTGCCTGCCGCCCAGCCGCGTTCAAAGGCCTCAAACGAGGGGCTAAGGGTCATGGCCCGGTCCTTACTGCATCTGCGCGTTGACGGCAGAGATCACCTGCTGATCAAGCCGCACGCCTGCTTCAGACGCCAAGCCTTGCGTGAAGAGCGCGGCGGCGTCCTGCGACAACGCCTGTTCCACTTGCACCGAGATGGCGTCGCGCAGGGCGTCGGCATCGGCTGGGGGCAAGTCGGAGAGCGGGATGATGCGATCAAGCTGCACCACGGCGGTAAAGCCAGCCGTGTCGATCACCTGCACGGCGCCCTGTTCCAATTTGAACACATCGGCCACCAAGCTGGAGGGCGAGTCCGCCACCGATCCATCGCGGCTGATTTCGCGCGTCACCGACACGATGCCTTGTGATGCTAGGGACGCACCGCCCTTGACGGCGGCGGCAATCTCGGCGGCGCGGGCAGACAGCGCTTTGGCCAAGGCATCGGCGCGCCATGCGACCACCACTTGCGGTTTGGCCTCGGCAAAGGGGATCGGGGCGGCGGGGACGATTTCATCCAGACGCAGGGCGAAAAGACCGCCTTCGTCCAAAAGCACGGCCTCTGGGAAGTCGCCATCGGCCACCTTGTCGGCGGCGGTGCGGAAATCGGGATAGGCGGCGATGCCTTCCTGAGCTTCGGCACCGGGGACATAGTCGATGGTCGCGACCTCCATCCCCGGTTCTTTCGCCAAGTCTTCCAGCGTGGCCCCACCGGCCAGAAGGTCGTCAATTTCCTCGACCCGGTCGGCGATGGCGCGTTTGGCGGATTCTACCTGCATCTGTGCGGCCAGATCGCCCTTGGCTTGGTCGAAGGTGGTTTCCTGCGCGGCAAGAACGGCATTCATGCGGAACAGGGCAGGGCCGAGGTCGGTCGGCAGGGGCCCGACAACACCGGGTTCCGTCAGCGCAAAGACGGCATCGCCCGCGGCACCAAGTTCGGCCTTGCCGACATCACCAAGATCCACATCTTCCAGCCGCAGGCCACGGTCGGCCACCAGCGTGTCAAAGCTGTCGCCTGCATCGAGACGCGCCTTGGCGGCATCGGCAGAGGCTTGGTCCGGATAGACCAAACGTTCGACCAGACGCTTTTCCGGCACCACGAATTCGTCGATGCGGTCGTCATAGGCCTTTTTCAGCGCAGCCTCATCCACGGGTTGGTCGTTGCGGATCGCCTCGGGCAGCAGGGCGGCATAGGTGATGCGCTTGGCTTCGGGCTTGATGAAGCTGTCGGGATTGGCGTCGTAGAAGGCCTGAAGTTCAGCATCGGTCGGATCGGCCACAGGCGTGGTCAGATCGGATTCGGTCACGCGCAGCAGCGAAAAGCCGCGCCGTTCCCCGGCCCAGTTGGCCAGCGTATCGGTCAACGCCTTGGGCGCGGCATAGCCACCCACAACCGCGCCTTGCAGCAAGCCGCGCGCAAGGTCATCGCGGATGCGCGATTCAAAGGCGGTTTCGGTCAGGTTGTTCTGTTTCAGCACGGCCGAATAGGTGGCGCGGTCAAACTGGCCTGCCGTGCCCTGAAAGGCGCGCATGTCGGTGATCTGTTGCGCCACGGTCGGATCGCCGACCGAGATGCCGACGCGTGCCGCCTCATTGTCCAAGGCCGCCTGATTGACCAGCGTCTGGATCACCTTCTGGTCGACGCCAAGCGCAATGGCGGTGTCCAAGGGCACTTGCGTGCCGAATTGCGCGCCCAAGGCATCCACCTCTTGGCGCAGGGCGCGGGCATAGTCGCCTGCGTCAATCTCACGCTCGCCCACGGTGCCGATGGCGCTGCGGGTGCCGCCGAAGTTGGTCATCTGATAGCCGCCAAGGCCAGTCACGATCATGGCCAGCAACACCCAGACCAGCACGGAGCCGGTCTTGCGTTTCTTGCGCGGGGCGTCGTCGTCGGTCTCTTTGGCCATGATCTCTCGCCTTAGGAATGCAGGTTTTGTTCGACTGTCTAGTGAACTGCCCGCATCGGGGCAAGATGCGAGGGCAGGCGGGACGGAATGGATCGCGCGGTTGTCAGAAGGTTACAGCGGACAGGCGGCGGAAAAGCTCTGCGATGCCGCCTGTGTCGATATTGGCAAAGGCAATCCGCATCTGGCGTTTGCCGTCCGCGCTGCCTTCGGGCTGGAACATGGTGCCGGGCAGCATCAGGATCGAAGAGGAATGCACCAAGCGCTTGGCCACCTGATCCGAGGGCAGGTCGAACGGGTGTTCGACATAGGCAAAAAAGGCCCCACAGCCGAGCAGTTTCCAATTCGGCAGGGCGGCAAAGCCATCCACCATCGCGGCCTTGCGGGCGAGGATTTCGGCGCGTTCCCCGGCGACATATTGCGCAAGGTTCCGCATCCCCCAGAGCGCACCGATCTGGCCCAATTGGCTGGGGCAGATGGCGACGGTGTCGAGGACTTTCTCAATTTCAGCCAGTCGCGTCGCCGAGGCGACGACCGCCCCTACGCGGTGACCCGTCAGACGGTAGGCCTTTGAGAAGCTGTAAAGCTGGATGAAGGTATCGGCCCAATCGGGATCGGTGAATAGGTCATGCGGGCGACCTGTGCGGCTGTCGAAATCGCGGTAGGTTTCATCCACGATCAGCGCGAGGTTATGGGCGCGCGCCAGATCGCGGAAGGCGGCCAGCGTTTCGGCCGGATATTCCGACCCGCCGGGATTGTTCGGGCTGACCAGAACAATCGCGCGGGTTTTCGGGGTGATCAGCTTTGCCGCCTCATCCGCCTCCGGGATAAGTCCGGCGCCTGCAGGCAGGGGAATGGCGGAAACGCCCTGCATATCCAGCCACATCTTGTGATTGAAGTACCACGGGGTCGGAAGGATCACCTCATCCCCGGCCCCGGCAAGTGTCGACATCACCGCGCAAAACGCCTGATTGCAGCCTTGGGTAATTGCCACTTGGTCCGGGCTGATCGCACCGCCGTAAGTTGCCGACCACTGTGTCGCGATTTCTGCCCGCAGGTCCGGCAGGCCAAGCACGGGGCCGTAAAGATGTGCCGCCGGATCGTTCAACGCGGCATCGGCCATGGCCTGACGCAGCGCCATCGGCGGCGGTTCCACCGGGGCGGCTTGGCTGATGTTGATCAGCGGACGATCCGCCGGAAAGACCGCATCGGCCAGCCAACGCCGCGCCTCCATCACCGGGGGGGCGAAGGTGGCGGCCATGGCGGGGTTCAGCGGCAGGGTCATCGTTCTCTCCGTTCGCGGTCTGCGGAAGCGCGTTTTCTGACGCAGAAAACGCCGCGGAATTTGACGCAAATTCCGGGCCCTCGGTCCAGTCCGTTTCCTGCGTCTGGAAACGGCACGAAATCCGCACCGGATTTCGGTTTGGATCAGTCGTTGCCGCGGAAGGGCTGGACGTATTGCAGCGCCATGTCCCAAGGAAAGAAGATCCAAGTGTCTTGGCTGACTTCGGTGATATAGCTGTCCACCATCGGCTTGCCTTTGGGCTTGGCATAGACCGTGGCAAAATGCGCTTTGGGATAAAGGCGGCGCACGAGTTCGAGGGTTTTGCCTGAGTCGACCAGATCATCGACCACCAGAATTCCGGTGCCATCGCCCATCAGATCATCTTGCGGGGCCTTGGTCACCTTGGCCTCGGTCTGGGCTTGGTGGTTGTAGGACTTCACGCTGATCGTATCGACCACACGGATATCCAACTCGCGGCTGACGATCATCGCCGGCACAAGGCCGCCGCGGGTGATGCCGACTACGGCTTTCCACGCCCCACCTTCGCCCGGACCCTTGCCATCCAGCCGCCATGCCAGCGCGCGCGAGTCGCGGTGGATTTGGTCCCAGCTGACGTGGAAGCCTTTTTCATGCGGCAGGCGGTCGTTCATGGCGTGCTCCTATTGGTGCGGCGTGTCGTGCGGAAGCGGGGGCCAGCCCCCGCACCCCCGGGATATTTAGGAAAAGAAGAAAGAGTGGGTCATGTCAGAGCGACCTTGAGGCCGAGCAGGCCCAAGACGCCGCCAAAGCTGCGGTCGATCAGGGTTTTCAGGTTCAGGTAGGCTGCGCGGGTGCGGTCGAAGGAAAAGAGGCGCGCGACGATGACGTTCCAAGTGAAGTCGGTGGAAAAGACGACGCAAAGGAGCGCGCCCTTGATCCAGAGCGGGGTATCGGGTGGGACCATGCCT
>CALRPK020000261.1:0-4292 GCA_943370015.1 Paracoccus haematequi | reverse complement strand
AATATCGCGTAGGATATCCTTGGCTTCGGCCAGCATCGCCGCAGGGGCGCCGCGTTCGGCGGCCAGGCGGGCGGCGGTGCCTTCCAGCACGCCGCGCAACTCAATCGTGTCCACGACATCGGCCACGGCAAAGCTGCGGACCACATAGCCGCCGCCGCTGGTGCGGTCCAGCAGGGTTTCCTCGGCCAGCCGCGAAAGCGCGGCGCGCACGGGGGTGCGGGAAATGCCAAGCTCTTCGGCAAGCGCCACCTCAAACAATCGCGTTCCCCCCGGCAGGTCACCGCCAAGGATGCGTTGCCGCAGGGTGATCAAGGCCCGCTGGGCATGCGTTGCGCTGCGTTCTTCGGATGCCACGGGACCCTCCATGTATACATCGGCAGCCTAGCAGGCTTGCCCAGATGTATCCATGGGGATCACATTTTCAGAATGCGCCGCGCGTTTTCTTTCAGGATCAGGGGGCGGACTTCATCCTTGATCGCAATCTCAGCGAAGTCTTTCAGCCAGCGGTCCGGCGTGATCGCGGGCCAGTCAGAACCGAAGAGCATCTTCTTTTTCAAGAGCGTATTGGCGTAATGCACAAAGGTCGGTGGAAAGTATTTCGGCGACCAGCCCGACATGTCGATATAGACGTTGGGCTTGTGCGTGGCGACGGCGAGACCCTCTTCCGTCCAAGGAAAGGACGGGTGCGCCAACACGATGGTCATGTCGGGGAAATCCACCGCCACATCGTCGATGTGGATCGGGTTGGAATACTTGAGCCGCATCCCCATCCCGCCGCGCATGCCCGATCCCACGCCGGTTTGGCCGGTATGGAACAGCGCAATCGCGCCTTCTTCGTTAATCGCCTCATAGAGCGGATAGGCCATGCGGTCGTTGGGGAAAAAGCCCTGCATGGTGGGGTGGAACTTGAACCCCTTGACCCCGAAGTCGCGCACCAGACGCCGCGCCTCGCGTGCGCCCAAGCGGCCTTTGGCGGGGTCGATGCTTGCAAAGGGGATCAGGATGTCGCTGTTTTCCGCCGCCAGACGGGCGATCTCTTCGTTGTTGTGTCGGTAGAACCCGGTCTCCCGTTCCGCATCCACGCCAAAGATCACCGCCGCAATCTTGCGGTCGCGGTAATAGGCAGCAGTCTGCGGCACGGTCGGCAGCATCCCGTCAATCCCGGCGGGGTTCTTGAAATAGGCCGCCATCCCGGCCTGAAATTCGTTGTAGCCATCGTCGCGGTGGCAGTTGCACGGCTCTTCGGCATGGGTGTGAAAGTCGATGGCGATGATATCGTCAAGGTTCATCGTGGTCAGTCCTTGGGCGCTTCAAGTTTGGCGGTGCGCTTTTCCAGAAAATCGCGCAAACGCGCCGTCGCTTCGGGCGTGACGGAGGTCAGGGACGACATCAGGCTTTCCACGAACAACCCATCCTCAGACGACATATCACGAATACGCGGCAGCGCGTTGATGATGGCATAGTTCGACATCGGGGCATTCTTGGCCGCCGCAGAGGCGAGTTCGATGGCCTTTTCCAGCGCCTTGCCTTCGGGCACGACATAGCTGACGCCGCCCCATTGTTCCATCTGCGCGGGCGACACGGTGCGCCCGGTCAGCATCATATCCCCCATGCGCTGCGATCCGATCAGCCGCGCAATCCGCACCGATCCGCCGCCGCCGACAAAGATGCCGCGCGTGCCTTCGGGCAGACCGAAAAAGGCGGTCTCATCCGCCACACGCACATGCGCCGCAGCGGCCAGCTCAAACCCGCCACCCACCACCGCGCCCTTCAGCGCGATGACAAAGGGAATGCCCCCCCGCTCGATCCCGTCAAAAATCCGGTGCCAGCGGCGCGACCCTTGGACAGCAGCGATCAAGGGTTTTTCCACATGTTCGGCCAGATCGAGACCGGCGCAAAAATGCTTTCCCTCGCCAAAGATCACGGCGGCCTTGGCTTCGACCTGTGCCGCCTCGACCGCCAGATGCAGCGCTTCGACGACGCGGTCACTGATGGCATTGCGCTTGGCAGGCCGGTTCAGACCGATCAACGCGATGTCGCCGCGCAGTTCATAGGTGACCAGGTGTTCGATTTGTCCGTCCATCACGGGACTCCCTCCGGCTGCGTCGATATTCGTTATACGTTATAAATATTATTCGGTAAACATCTATTGCGGGATTGCATGCGCCTCGCTATTGTTATTGTCAATAACAGTTCAGGCCAAAACATGGTCTCTGGCTGCCCCGGGGAGGAGCCGATGATGGACGCAAAGACAACCGCGCCGCAAGATCAGGCGATTCCGCTGCTGGTCGAACGACGCGCGGATGGGACAACGCTGGTCCGGCAACAGGCCGAACTCGGCCCCTATCCGCGCTGCATGACCGAACGTTTCCTGCACTGGGCGCAGCACCATCCCGACCGGCTTTGGATGGCAGAGCGGGGAACAGATAGCGGCTGGCAACGTGTCACCTACGCTCAGGGGGCAGAGGCCATCCGCGCCATCGGATCGGTACTGCTGGAACTGGGCCTGTCGGTAGAGCGCCCGCTGCTGATCCTGTCGGGCAACAGTCTGGCGCATGCGCTGATGGCGCTGGGGGCGCAGCATGTCGGCATCCCCTCTGCCGCGCTGTCGCCCGCCTATGCCCTGTCGGGCGAGGATCGGGGCAAACTCGCGCAAGTGGTGGATCAACTGACCCCCGGCATGGTCTTTGCCGATCACGCCGCACGCTATCTGCCCGCAATTGACGCGGTTTTGGGTGCGGATGTGCCGGTGGTCTGCCTGACCGGTGACAGCACCACCCGCCCCGTCCTGCGCTTTAACAGCCTGCGCGCCACGCCGCCTTCAATCGCCGCAGACGCCGCGCATGCCGCCGTGGGGCCGGATACCGTGGCCAAATTCCTGTTCACCTCTGGCACCACCGGCAGCCCCAAGGCGGTGATCCAGACGCAGCGGATGCTGTGTTCCAATCAGGCCATGGTGGCCGAGGCTTATGCCTTTCTGAAAGACGAACCGCCCGTGCTGGTCGATTGGGCACCATGGAACCACACCGCCAGTGGCAACAAGGTCTTCAACATGGCGATCTACAACGGTGGCAGCTACTACATCGACGATGGCCGCCCCACCTCCGCCGACATCGGCAAGACCATCCGCACCCTCCAAGAGGTTGCGCCGACGTGGTATTTCAACGTGCCCATCGGCTATCAATTCCTGCTCGACGCGATGGAGCGGGATGACACGCTGGCCGACACCTTCTTTTCGCGGCTGAAGATGCTGATGTATGCAGGCGCAGGCATGAGCCAACCTGTCTGGGACCGTCTGGCCAGCATGGCCGCGCGCAAGGTGGCGGGGGGTGTGCCCATCGTGTCTGGCCTAGGCTCCACCGAAACCGGGCCTTTCGCGCTCTATTACAGCGACAAGAAAGACCGCCCCGGCAACATCGGTGTGCCTGCTGTCGGCGTGACGCTGAAACTGGTGCCGCAGGATGAAAAGCTGGAGGCGCGGGTGAAAAGCCCGTCGATCACGCCGGGCTATTGGCGCAATGCCAAACTAACCGCCGAGGCTTATGACGAGGACGGCTTTTACAAACTGGGCGACGCCCTGCGTGAGGCTGTTTCGGGCAACCCCGCAGCCGGTTACATTTTTGACGGGCGGCTGGCCGAGAATTTCAAGCTGGCCACCGGCACTTGGGTCGCCGTCGGCGCTTTGCGCGCGGCCTTGGTCAATGCCATGGGCGGGTTGATTTCTGACGCAGTGATCGCGGGCGAAGAGCGTGACGATCTGCGCGCACTCTTGGTGCCAAACTGGGCAAGGTTGCGTGAGATTGCGGGAGAGCCTGTCGGGGATGCCGCACTGCTGGCCCATCCCGCTGTCCGTGCCGCCTTTGAAACGGCCCTGACCGCCCATGCCCGCAGCGCCACGGGCAGCGCGTCGCGGGTGGTGGCGGCGATGGTGCTGGACAGCCCGCTCAGCTTTGACAAGGGCGAGGTGACGGATAAGGGGTCGGTCAATCAGCGCGCGGTGCTGCGCGAAAGGGCCGATCTTGTGGCGGCGCTTTGGGCCGGGGATGCCCGCGTCATTGCGGCGGATTGGAAGGGAAAGCGCTGATGGACCTTGCGGATGCACATATCGCCGTCACGGGCAGCGGGTCGGGTTTGGGCGAGGCGGTCGCCCGCGCCCTTGCCGCCAAAGGGGCCAAGGTCTCGGTCATTGACCGCAACACCGAAGGGGCCGCCCGCGTGGCGTCGGACATTGGCGGCCATGCCCTGGCGCTGGATGTCACGGATGAGTCGGCAGGCGTGGCACTGGATGCCGC
>CALRPK020000260.1:0-4298 GCA_943370015.1 Paracoccus haematequi | reverse complement strand
ACCTGCTGGGTCTGCGCCAGCCGGAGATTTATGGCCGCGAAACGCTGGATGATGTGGCCGAGGCTTGCGGGGCCCTCGCCGAAGACCTTGGGCTGACCATCCGCTTCCTGCAATCCAACCACGAAGGCCAGTTGATCGACTGGATTCATGAGGCGCGGGAAAAGGCCTCGGGCATCATCATCAACCCGGCGGCCTATACTCATACCTCGGTCGCCATCCTCGATGCGCTGCACACCTTCGAGGGTCCGGTGCTGGAGGTGCATATCTCCAACGTCCACAAGCGTGAGGCGTTTCGCCACCATTCCTACGTCAGCCTGCGCGCCGAAGGGGTGATGGCGGGCTTCGGGACCGAGGGCTATCAACTGGCGCTGCGGCGGATGCGGACCCTGACCACGAAATGACCGCCGGTGCGGAAGATCGGTTCCGCTGGCACCCCGCTGCACGGCTGTTCGGGGCGGATGGGGCAGGGGTGCGGCCTGTGGCCCCCTCTCATCCCGTGATCGACGATCAGGGCGGCCCTGCAGCCCTCGCCGCCGCCATGGCGTCTGACGGACGCGCGTTCCGCATCGGCGCGATGGACCAACCTGCACCCCTAGATGCCGACCCGCCCGAGTTTGAAACCCTGACCTCCGGCACCTCTGGCACACCGCGCCGCATCCGCCGCCGTCAGGCCAGTTGGACCGCCAGTTTCGCCGTCAACGCGCGCCTCTTTGGCATCGGTCCCGGCGCGCGGGTGGCGGTGCTGGGGCGGCTGTCGCATTCGCTGGCGCTTTATGCGGGGATCGAAGGCCTGCATCTGGGGGCCGATGTGCATCTTTTGGACCGCCTGCGCCCGGACCGCCAGCGTCGGGCTTTGGCTGAACAGGGCGTCACCCACCTTTACGCCACGCCCGCGCAACTGCGCCTGCTGACCGATGCGCCGGGGCCTGCCTTGCCGCTGGATCATGTGATCCTTGGCGGATCAAAACTGGACCCAGCTTTGCGCGCGGCTTTGGCAGTGCTCGCCCCACAGGCACAGGTGGCCGAATTCTACGGCGCGGCGGAGACGAGTTTCATCACCCTCTCTGCCCCCGACCTGCCGCAAGACTCGGTGGGCCGCGCCTATCCCGGCGTTGAGATTGCGATCCGCGAAGGTGGTGACGCGGTGACAGAGGGGCAGGCAGGAACTGTGTGGGTCCGCTCGCCTTATCTCTTCCAAGGCTATGGCGACAACGCCCCCGGCCCGGCGCAATGGGAGGATGGCTGGCTGAGCGTGGGCGAGATCGGCACCCTGCGCGACGGATGCCTGTATCTGCATGGGCGGGCAGGGCGGCTGGTGACGGTGGCCGATCAGAACGTCTTCCCCGAAGAGATCGAGAGCTTCCTTGTCAGCCTCGGTCTTTCGCGCGTCGCCGTCTTGCCGCGCCCGGACCCGCTGCGCGGTACGGTGCTCGTCGCCGTGGCGCAGGGGAGCGGGCAGGGCACAGAGGCCATCCTGCGCGCCGCCCGTGACCGCTTTGGTGCGCTTAAAGCCCCGCGTGCGATAATGTGGCGGGCGGATTGGCCAGAGCTCTCCTCTGGCAAGCCCGACCTCGCCCGACTGGCAGCGGAATGGCAAGAATGAGCGGGGCCTTTGTCATCCACGCCTTTCGCTCTGCCGTCGTGCCGCACGGAGGGGCCTTTGCTGGGTTGCGCGTCGAGGATCTGGGCGCTGCGGTCGTGACCGCGCTGCTGGCGCAGGCGGGGATTGCGCCGGATCAGGTGGATGAGGTGATCTGTTCCAACGCACTGGGCGAGGGCGGCAATCCCGCCCGCCGCATCGCCCTCGCCGCCGGATTGCCAGAGCGGGTGGCCGGGCTGACTACCGATCGGCAATGCGCCGGGGGCTTGGATGCCCTGCTCTTGGCACGGGCGCTGGTCCTGTCAGGCATGGCGCAGGTTGTGGTGGCAGGCGGGGTGGAAAGCCACTCGCGCCGCCCCGAACGCCGGATGCCGGGGGCCGCTGCGCCCTATGTGCAAGCGCCCTTTACGCCTTGGCCGGACCGTGACCCGGATATGTCTGTGGCTGCTGCAGCTTTGGCCCAGCGGCTGGGGATCACGCGCGAGCGGCAGGACGCTTGGGCAGTGGACAGCCACCACAAGGCGTGTCTGGCTGACCTGTCAGCCGAGATTATCCCCATCGCTGGCGTCACCCATGACCCCTTCGCCCGTGCCCTGACCCCCGCCACCGCCGCCCGCGCCAAAGGGATCGCAGGCCCGATCACCGCCGCCAACACTGCCGTCGCTGCCGATGGCGCAGCCTTTGCGCTGGTTGTGTCTGCTGATATCGCCGCGCGTTTCCCCTCCGCGTGCCGCCTGTCGGGCGTGACGCTGGGCGGCGTGCCGTGGGAGCCGGGCACAGCCCCCATCGCGGCCATCCGTGCCGCCCTGTCCGGTCAGCTGCCAGAGGTGGCCGAGGTGATGGAGGCCTATGCCGTGCAAGCCATCGCCTGTGTCGAGGGCGCAGGGCTGGACCCCGCCAGCGTCAACAAGGGTGGCGGTGCCTTGGCGCGTGGCCATCCCATCGGGGCCTCGGGTGCCGTGCTGGCGGTGCGGCTCTTTCACCAGATGGGCGCGGCGCGGGTAGGTCTGGCGGCGATTGCGGCGGCGGGGGGAATAGGAACGGCGCTGGTTCTGGAGCGGTAGGGCTGCGTTAAGGAGCGGGGGCCAGCCCCCGCACCCCCGGGATATTTGAGCAGAGAAAACCCTGGCAGATGAGGAGTCTCAGACCCGCGACAAGAGCGCATCCGGGCGCATGCGCGCGATGCCTTGGGTGATCAATCCGGCAAGGACGACCTTGATCAGGTCACCCGGCAAGAAGGCGGTGATCATCAGCGCGGCCTCTGGCAGGCTCTTGTCCAGCATCAGCGCAAGGCCCGGAATGCCAAAGGCGTAAAGCACGATCACGCCGCCGACCAAGGCACCGATGCCCGCGGCCAACCCAACACTGGCGCGCGACTTTTCCACCACCAAGCCTGCGACAAAAGCCGCGACCGGGAAGCCGATCAGGAAGCCAACGGTGGGCGACGCAAAGAGCCCCAATCCACCGCGCCCACCCGACAACAGCGGCAGACCGATGGCCACCAGCGCAAGGAACAAGAGCACCGCCAGCGCGCCGCGTTTGGCCCCCAGCACCGTACCACAGAGCATGATCCCGAGGCTTTGCGCGGTGATCGGCACGCCAAAGGGCAGCATGATCTGCGGCACGAAGCCCAGAACGGCGATCAGCGCGGCGAAAAGGGCGATGTGGGAAAGGCTGCGTTCCATGGCGGTCTCCTGCTTCTGCGGTCAGGGACTTATCCTGCACCACCCCTTGCACGCAAGGATTCGGCCACATGCTCGGCCTCATCCAGTGCTGCGAGGGCGGCAGGGATCAGGATGCGCCACCCCGGTGGGTGGGGGCTGCGGGCGGACCACGCGCTGCGGATCAGGGTGATGCGGTCTGACAGAACGGGGATGAAGCGGATCACCAGCGCCACCGCCAGCGCGATGCGGTCGCCCGGCAGACCAAGGCGCGTCAGCGGGGACAAGACGCGCATCAGCACGGCCAGCATATCCGACAGGCGCGTGGTCATGGTGACAAGGTTCGCCGCTGCCACCGCTGCCGCCATACGCAGCAGGATCACCGCCCCGCCAGAGGGATCCCGCAGCACAAGATGCCAGACCGCCACGATCAGGGCGAAAGGCCACAGCGGGCGCAGAAGCCGCAGCCCCGCCAAGGCGATATCCCGCCCCAGCACCAGATGCCCAGTCGCCAAAGCCATGGCGACCCCGGCCAAAGCCAAAGGCGACGTCAGTTGAAACAGCGCCAAGGTGAACAGGCACAGCGCCGCCAGCTTTGCCCCGGCAGGCCAGTGATGCAGCGCCGTTTCCCGCTCAGAGGTCAGCGTCAGCATCATCCGCCCCCAAACGCGCCATGGCGGCGGTAAACTCTGCCAGCACCGGGGTGGCAGGGCCATCGGCCCGCACCTGCCCGCCCTCAAGCCAGACCACCCGGTCACAAGATGCCACGGCGGCGGGGGCATGGCTGATGGTGATCAGGCGTTGCGGCAGGGTGGCAAGGCGGCGGGTCAGGCGCGCCTCGGTCGGCAGATCAAGCGCGGTGAAGGGCTCATCCAGCAGGATCGTCGCGGGGTTCATCAGCAAGACCGACATCAGACACAGCCATTGCTTTTGCCCGTGGCTCAGCGTCGATACTGGCTGATCCGCCCAAGCCGCCCGCCCCTCGGCCGCCAAGGCTGCGCGGGCGACGGCTTCGCTATCCGTCTGCCCCATTTGGC
>CALRPK020000259.1:0-4303 GCA_943370015.1 Paracoccus haematequi | reverse complement strand
TCGCAGCGGGGGGGCGGCTGTCCACGCAGGAAACCACATGGGCATTGTTGGCAGCAAATGCGCTGATCGACCGGGGGGCGGCGACGGGGCTGACGATTGACGGTCAGCCTGCGGATGGGCCTTTGGTCAGGATGGCGGATGCGGCATCGGTGCAACCCGTGGCGGTCAAGAATGACGGTGCGGATACCACATTGACCGTGACCACCTTTGGCGTGCCGACCGATCCCTTGGTGGCGGCGGGCAATGGCTATGCCATCACCCGCAGCTATCTGACGCTGGACGGCGAACCCGTCAGCCTTGACAACGTCGCCGTAGGAACGCGTCTGATCACGCTGCTGGAGGTGACCCCCTTCGCCAATGGCGAGGCGCGGTTGATGGTGTCTGACCCTCTGCCCGCAGGGTTTGAGATCGACAACCCGAACCTGCTGAGCGCAGGCTCTGTTCCGGCATTGGACACGCTGGGTGTTGAAACCAACGTCACCCATGCCGAATTCCGGCAGGACCGTTTCCTTGCGGCGCTGGACCGGTCAGACGCCACGCCCTTCCGGCTGGCCTATGTGGTGCGGGCGATCTCGCCGGGCAGCTATCACCACCCCGCGCCTTCGGTTGAGGATATGTATCGCCCCGATTTCCGCGCCAATGGTGATGCGGGACAAGTGACGGTGACGGAGTGATGGGCAGGTCGTGATCCGCGCGCGCTGGCTTTTCGTGACGGCCCTTGCCCTGTGGGCAGGGGCCTTTGCGCGTGACGGGGTCGATGACTGGATCGACGCGACGGTGCTGCCATCGCTGATCCCGCAAACCTCGGTTCAGGTGCTGGACCGCGATGGGGCGCTGTTGCGCGCCTATACCGTGGCCGATGGCCGCTGGCGGCTGCCACTGTCCACGGTAGACACCGACCCCGGCTTTGTCGCCATGCTGCTGGCCTATGAGGATCGGCGCTTCCGCGACCACCCCGGCGTGGATGCGCGCGCCCTGCTGCGGGCGGTGGCGCAGGCGGTGTGGAATGGTCAGGTCATCTCGGGCGGGTCCACCCTGACGATGCAGACGGCGCGATTGTTGGAGGAGTCGGGGACGGGGGCGCTGTCGGGCAAATTGCGCCAGATGCGCGTGGCGCTGGCGCTGGAGCGGCGGCTGAGCAAGGACCAGATCCTTGACCTTTACCTGCAACTCGCCCCTTACGGCGGCAATGTCGAAGGGCTGCGCGCGGCCTCTTTGGCCTATTTCGGCAAGGAACCCCACCGCCTGACGCCTGCTGAATCTGCCCTGCTGGTCGCGCTGCCGCAATCACCCGAGGCGCGGCGTCCCGACCGCCACCCCGACGCCGCAGCCGCGGCGCGGGATCGGGTGCTGGCACGTGCCGTGGGTGCAGGCGTGTTGACGGCAGATGCGGGGGATGTGGCGCGGTCTGAACCCGTGCCGACTGCGCGCCGCCCCGTGCCTGCGCTTGCGCCACATCTGGCGGACCGGGCAAAGGCGGAACAACCGGGCGCGCTGACGCATCGGCTGACGATTGACCGGGGTCTGCAAGTGGCGCTGGAGAAGCTGGCCGCTGACTCTGTCGCCGCGATGGGGGATCGGATGCAGATCGCCATCGTGGTGGCGGATCATGCCAATGGCGAAATCCTCGCCTCTGTCGGGTCTGCGGCGTTCACGGGCGACCAACGGCAAGGGTTCGTGGATATGACGCAGGCGCTGCGCTCTCCGGGGTCCACCTTAAAGCCGCTGGTCTATGGGTTGGCCTTTGATGAAGGCTTGGCCCATCCCGAAACGCTGATCAAGGATCGCCCGACGCGGTTTGGCACCTATGCCCCACAGAACTCTGACCGCCAGTATCGCGGCACGATCCGGGTGCGGGAAGCGTTGCAGATGTCCCTGAACATCCCCGTGGTCGCCCTGACCGAGGCGCTGGGTCCGGCCCGCCTGCTCGCGGCACTGGACCGCGCGCGGGTGGGCTATGCCATCCCGCTGGATGATCCGGGGCTGGCTATTTCCTTGGGCGGGTTGGGGGTCACCTTGCAGGACATGGTGCAGCTTTACGCCGCCATTGCGCGCGGCGGCACCGCCCTGCCGCTGCGCTGGCGGATGGAGGGGGACACTGCGCCGGGGGCGCGCGTCCTGTCCGACATCGCAGCATGGCAGGTGGGCGATATCCTTGCCGGTTTGCCCCCGCCCCCCGGCGCGCCAGAGAACCGTTTGGCGTATAAGACCGGCACCAGTTATGGCCATCGCGACGCTTGGGCCATCGGTTTTGACGGGCGGCATGTGGTCGGGGTCTGGATGGGCCGCGCCGATGGCACGCCGGTGCCGGGGGCCTTTGGCGCAGATGTTGCCGCCCCCGTGCTGTTCCAAGCCTTCGCGCGGGTGACGCCAAAGCTGGAACCCCAGCCGCCCGCACCGCCTGCGACCTTGCTGGTCGCCAATGCGCAACTGCCCCTGCCCTTGCAGCGCTTTCGTTCGCGTGCTGCGGCCTTTGCAGCGGCGGATGCGCCCAAACTGACCTTCCCGCCGGATGGCGCGGTGCTGGAACCGCTTGCGGCGGGGTTGAAAGTCCGGGTCGAAGGCGGCACCGCGCCGTTTTCATGGCTGGTCGATGGTCTGCCCGCTGTGACTGGCCTTGGCCAACGCGAGACTTTGTTGCCCCTGTCTGCCCGAGGGTTCGTCACCCTGTCGGTGATTGATGCCGAAGGACGCTCGGCCCGATCCACCATCCGGCTGCGCTAAGGACACTGATCCGAAGGCGCGCGCCAAGGCGCGCAAGCCGTCAGCCCTTGCCCGCGCCAAGGCGCGATCAAGGGCGCGCGGGGGCCTTCCGCCCCCCAGTCGAGGCGATGCCGCCGCGACTCCCCCCGAGGATATTTGAACAAAGGTGAAATCAGGGGCTGACGAAGTCTTCGCGGGCGTAACCTTGGATGAAGAGGAGCGCGGTCAGGTCGCCGTGATTGATGCGGATATCGCATTGCGCCGCCACCACGGGTTTGGCGTGCAGCGCCACGCCTGCCCCGGCAAGGGTGAGCATCCCAAGGTCATTGGCCCCATCGCCCACCGCCATCGTCTCGGCCAGACCTAGGCCCAAACGGGCGGAAATCTCGTTCAAGGCATCAACCTTGGCCTGTTTGCCAAGGATCGGATCGGTGACCGTCCCGGCCAGCCGATCCCCATCGACCACCAAGGTATTCGCGCGGTTTTCGTCAAAGCCCAGACGCGCGGCAATGACCCCGGTAAAGGCGGTAAAGCCCCCCGACACCAGCGCCGCATAGGACCCGTGCGCCTTCATCGTGGCCAGAAGCGCAGGCCCGCCCGGCATAAGGGTGATGCGGTCGCGGATGACGCTGTCGATGGTGGCGACGGGCAGACCTTTCAGCAATCCGACGCGCTCTCGCAGGGCCGATTCAAAATCCAACTCACCATTCATCGCGCGGCGTGTGATGTTGGCGACATGGGCACCCACCCCGGCCTCATCTGCGAGTTCGTCGATACATTCCTGCTGGATCATGGTGCTGTCCATATCCGCCAGCAGCAGGCGCTTTTTGCGCCCTTCGGCGGGCTGAATCACCAGATCGACGCGCAGCGATTGCAAACCTTCCCACACCTCCCAGCGATTGTCAGGCATCGCTTCCAGCGGAAATTCCGCCGCCACACCGGGATCGAGCCAGACGGCATCACCCCCGCCCCAGGCATTGCGCACCGATTCCACCGTGGCGCGGTCAAGGATCGGGCGGGAGGGATCGGTCAGCAAGGTGGCGATGAACATGGGGGCGTGTTTCCGATAGTGGATTGCTGCGTCGGTTTTGCGCGGACAAGCGGCGCTTTACGACGATTTTCGGTCTTGTGCCAGAGGAGGGCGATCTGTAACTCAGGCGGCGGGACACCCTACCCCAACGTAGGGCAGCACTCTGGAAGGATGCCATGACGGACATCACCGTTCCGGCCACGCGGCCGGCTAATCCGCGTTTCTCTTCGGGCCCCTGCGCGAAAGTGCCCGGCTTTTCCCTTGATATGCTTGCAGATGCGCCGCTGGGCCGGTCGCACCGTGCCGCAGTCGGCAAGGCCAAGCTGAAAGAGGCGATTGACCTCACGCGCGAAATTCTTGGCGTTCCGGCGGATTACCGCATCGGCATCGTCCCCGGTTCCGATACCGGCGCGGTCGAGATGGCGATGTGGACCATGCTGGGCGCACGCGGCGTGGAAATGCTGGCGTGGGAAAGCTTTGGCGAAGGCTGGGTGACCGACGCGGTCAAGCAGTTGAAGCTGGATGCCACCGTCCGCAAGGCCGCCTATGGCGCGATCGTTGATTTGGCCG
>CALRPK020000258.1:0-4307 GCA_943370015.1 Paracoccus haematequi | reverse complement strand
AATCAGCGTATCAGACCCATCTCCACCCGTCAGCGCGTCATCACCTGTGCCGCCTGAAAGGCTGTCATTGCCTGCATCGCCTGACAAAATGTCATTGCCCAACCCGCCAGAGAGCGAGTCATTGCCGCCCCCGCCCCCCAGCGTGTCATTGCCATCCTCGCCCAGCAGCGTGTCATCGCCCGTGCCGCCATCGGCAGAGTCGTTCCCTGCCCCACCCAGAAGCGAATCGTTCCCGGCGTCGCCGGTGATGGTGTCGTTGCCAAGCCCGCCCAGCACGGTGTCATTGTCGTCACCGCCAAAGAGCGAATCCGATCCTGCAAGACCGTCGATGTAGTCGTTGCCCGCACCGCCCGAGATCGCGTTGGTGTAAATGTCGGTGCCGGTCGTCGCCTCGCCGTCAAAACCGACCAGCGTGTCGTTGAAGGCGGTGCCGATGATGCCGTCCATGCCGCCTGCGATCACGTCGCCGGTCGCATCGCCACCCGTCAGGGTGTTGGCGGCAAGGTTGACGCTGACCGCAGCCGAACTGCTGGAAAAATCCAGATAGTCCATGCCGGTGCTGCCGTTGAACGTGTCAGCCCCCGCCCCGCCTGCCAGCGTGTCGTCACCCAGTCCGCCATCAAACGAGTCGTTGCCCGCCCCGCCGAACAGCAGGTCGTTCCCGTCATTGCCGACCAGCGTATCGTTGCCACCGCCGCCGAACAGCGTGTCGCTGCCCGCCCAGCCCGTCAGGCTGTCCGCGCCCGTTCCGGCCAGAACCGTCTCGACCCCGGTGAAGCTATAGGTGCCGACCGCGCCACCGATGCTGCCGGTGCCATCAGCGGTGTAGGTGACGGTCATGGCCGTAGCGGTGGCCGACATGTCGATCGTGTCGGTGCCGATCCCGCCTGCGATCGTATCGGTGCCGTCACCGCTGGCGATGATGAACAGGTCATCGCCGTCGCCGCCCGACAGCGAATCCCCGCCGGTCCCGCCCACGATGGTGTCGTTGCCCAGACCACCCAGCAGCGTATCCGCGCCCGCGCCGCCCGACAGGCTGTCATTGCCTGCGCCGCCATCGGCATATTCGTTGTTGGCCGTGCCGGTGACAGTATCGGCCCCGCTGCCCAAGAACACCCGCTCGAGCGTGGTAAAGGTCGCAAGGTTGGTGCCAGAGCTGAGCGTGCCGCTGCCGACCGTCGTGGAAAACGTGACCGTCGTAGCGGTGGTCATCCCGCTTGCGTCGATGACGTCGAAGGTGGTGTTGGTGCCGCCTGCGATGGTGTCGTTGCCAAAGCCATCTTGCAGGATGAAGGTATCGTCGTTGCCATCGCCGGTCAGGCTGTCATTGCCGCTGCCGCCGGTGATCGTGTCATTGCCGGTGCCGCCCGCGATGACGTCGTTGCCCGCAGCGCCCAGCAAAATGTCATTGCCCGCGCCGCCCGTGAGGGTGTCGTTGTCGATGCCGCCGTCGATGGTGTCGCTGCCGTTGCCCCCCACCAAAGAGTCACTGCCCGCACCGCCGGAAATCGACAGGCCGGTGCTCAGGTCACTGGCGCCATTGACCGTGTCGGCAAAGCCGGTGCCCACCACCGCCTCGATGCCGCTGAATGTCCCGGCCGTGCCCAGACCGCTGAAGTTGTGGTTGCCAGTGCCCGTGGCGGTGAATTGAACGTTGATCCCGCGGGTCGTCGCGCTGGAATAGTTCAGCGTATCGGTCCCGGTGCCGCCAGCGACACTCTCGCCGCCCGTATCATCGGCGATCAGGAAGGTATCGTTGCCCGCATCCCCGCTGAGGGTATCGTTGCCAAGGCCCCCCGACAGCACGTCATTGCCGTTGCCGCCGACCAGCGTGTCATTGCCCGACCCGCCGACCAGCGTGTCATTGCCGTCGCCCCCGGTGACCGAGTCATTCCCCGCCCCGGCATTGACGCTGTCATTCAACGCCCCGCCTGTGATCGTGCTGTTGGCGCTGGCGGTGTAGGTGGGCGATTGGATGGTGCTATAGGCCACCCCGGTCGAGGATGTATCCACCGCCGAGGTGACAGACATCGCCACACCGGGCTGGATTTGCCCGTTGGCGACATAGCCGACCAGCGTGCCGCTGACCCGGACCTCATAGAGTGTCAGGACCGCGCCACCCGGCGTGGTGAATGTGCTGGCAAGACCCAACCGCACCAGACCCGAGGCCACGACCGTCCCGCCCGAATTGGTGACGGTGACGGTCTGGTTGGTGTCGAATTGCGTGGAGGTGGAGCCGCCGAAATTGGTGTCGTCGTCGTCGACGGTAAAGGTCAGGGCCTGATTGGAATCATAGGCGGGGTCGAGCATGAAGCCCGTCCCCGCGCTAAGGCTTGCGCCCGAGTATTGGATCGACGCCGCGGAGAATCCGCTGAACGTGAAGATCGCCATTGTCTCTGCCCGTATGCGGGTCTGCGCCCGCCTTTTGCACCAGCCCCCGCCTTTTGGTGGCGGCTTGACTGGTGATGCCCTCAATTGGACATACAAAAGACTGTAGAATGTGGCGGAATTGGGGCGATTGGCACGAGTTCAGAAACAAATTCCCTGATTCTGCCATGGGTTGACGCGAGGTGAGGCATCAATCGCCGGAAAACTCGGTCTGAAAAGCGAACCCGATTGAACGCCCCGATGTGCTGAACAAAGCAAAAAGTCCCCTGCGATGCAGGGGCCTTTTTGGCCATCAGATCGGTGGTGCGGATGAAAGGACTCGAACCTTCACGGGAGTTACCCCACAGCGACCTCAACGCTGCGCGTCTACCAATTCCGCCACATCCGCACGAAACCGTCTGATGGCGGCTTACTAGCGAAGCGCTTGCGCGAAGGAAAGGGGAAAAATGCAGCTTGGTACCGCCCCTGCGCCTTGCACCCCCGACCATGGCGCGCGGTTGCAATCGGGCCGCCACAGGCATAACAGCGGCGCGATTTTCCCTGTCCCATTGCCGCAGGCCCGCCGTCCCGTGACCGAAGCTGCCCGCCCCCCAAGCGTTGATCCGACCGACCCGCGCCTGTCGCTGGTCATTCCCGTGCGCAATGAGGCCGGCAACATCGGCCCCCTGCTGGATGAGGTCTTTTCCACCTTGCCCCCTACCCTGCTGGGCGAGGTGATCGTGGTGGATGACGGATCAACCGATGGGACGGTGGCCGAGGTGCAGGCGCGGATGTCACCCCGCTTGCGCCTAATCCGCCATGATCGCAGCGCAGGCCAAAGTCGCGCCATCCGGTCGGGTGTGCAGGCGGCCCGCTTTGCCCGCATCGCCACGATGGACGGCGACGGTCAGAACCCACCCGCCGATCTGGTCGCGCTGGCTATGGCGCAATCCGCCACCGGGCCGCAGCTTGCCGGGGGCCACCGCACGGGGCGGCAAGGGCCATGGACCAAACGCCTTGCCTCCCGTTTTGCCAATGCGCTGCGGGGGACGCTGCTGCGTGATGCCTGCCCCGATACGGGCTGCGGGCTGAAGGTGTTTCCGCGCGACCTTTACCTTGATTTGCCGTTCTTTCACGGCCAGCACCGCTATCTGCCCGCGCTGATGCGGGCGGCGGGGGCCAGCGCAGTCTATCTGCCCGTGGGCGACCGCGCCCGCCGTCATGGCCGGTCGAACTATGACAACCTGCGGCGCGGTTTGCAGGGGGCCGTGGACCTGATCGCCGTCGCTTGGCTGATCCGCCGCGCCCGTCCGGTGCAATCACATGAGCACCCCCATAAGGACCCGTAGCCATGATCCAAGCGTTTCAGGATTTCATCGCCCGGTCGTCCGAGATCGAGTTGATCTGGCTTGGCATCGGCTTTGCCGCGCAGGGCCTGTTCTCGGCGCGGTTCCTTGTGCAACTGATCGCCAGCGAACGCCGCCGCCAATCCGTGGTGCCGGAAACCTTTTGGTATCTGTCACTGTTGGGTGGGCTGATGCTTCTGGTCTATGCCATCCACCGCGCCGATCCGGTGATCGCGCTGGGGCAGGTGTTCGGCATCGTTGTCTACGCCCGCAACATCTGGTTCCTGTCCCGCAAGGACCCAGAGTGACAGCCTTTGCAGCGCCGCGTCAAAAGCGCTAGGTCTGCACCACGCAGCAAGGACTCCCCCCATGGTCGAATGGACCCACCTGCCCGGCCTTAGCCCCTATGCCGAAACCTTGGCCGCGATGGAGGCCCGCGCCGCCGCCATCGCCGCCGGTGACGCGCCCGAGGCGGTGTGGCTGTTGGAACATCCCCCGCTGTACACTGCTGGCACCTCAGCCAAGGTCGCGGATTTGACCGATCCCGACCGCTTCCCCGTGTTCCAGACCGGCCGCGGCGGGCAATACACCTAT
>CALRPK020000257.1:0-4326 GCA_943370015.1 Paracoccus haematequi | reverse complement strand
CAGCCCATTTGCGTTGCGCGACAGGTCTAGTGTGTCATCACAGACCCGCTTCTTTCTGGTGCCGGATCGCAAGGATGGTGACCCCGTCCTGCGACAGCCGATAGCGCGCCACGTATCCGCCATCGCCAAAGTCGATCAGCCATTCGCGGAATTCGTCGGGCAAGCCGTCGACCTTTCGCCCAATGCGCGGCTGTTCTGCCAGCAAAGAAACCCCCTGACGGATTGCCAGCGACGCCCGTCGCGCGGCATCCGGGTTGTTTGCGCGCAGAAAGTCGCGCAACCGTTGCAAGTCCCTTATGGCCGCTGGCGCGTAGTTTAGCGCTGTCATTCCGGCGCAGGGCGTTCTTCGTCAGTGCCCCAGCTTTCCAGCCAACGGTCCACTTCTGCCTGCGGAACCGAACGGCCTGTGGACCGTGCCTCTTCCCATGCGGCCAAGGTGTCCCTGCGCAGCGCCTCGCGCTGTTCTTCGCGTTCAACGTATTGAGCGATGGCTTCGCGCATGATCCAATGGGATGAGCGTTTGCGCGCCTCGGCCAAAGACTGGATGCGCCCCTTCATCTCTGGGTCCAGTTTGATGGATGTGGCCGTTGTCATGGGGTCCTTTGGCAAAAGGTATTACCTTGTGCTACCATGCCTTAGGCGCGGCACCTCTGTCCATAGGCTTGCCCCCTCAATCCCGGCTGTGCACCAGCCTCAGCTTTGGGTGACGGGGGGCTGTGGGGCGGTCACCGTCAAAGCCGGGCGTGAAATCAGGGGCAGGGGCCGTACCCGTGGCCAAGGGTTCGCGCAGCACGCGTTGCAAGGTCAGGCGGCGCGGGGGCATTCCAACGGGGTCGTCCATATCGACGCAGCCGATGGCAAGGGTCGTGCGCCCCTCCATCCCGGTCAGCGGCAGGACCACCATCCGCGCCGCAAGCTCTGGCCGCAGCAGCCCACCAGGGGCGCTGAGTGTCGCCTCCAAGACGCAAGGCCCGGTAAACACAAGGTCCAGATGTGCGGCCAGACGCGCGCGGCTGCCGGGATCAAACAGCATCTCGACAGGCCCGGTGCGCAATTCGCGCCCGACCAGATCACACAGCGCCCGCCCGGCAAGACGGAAGCGCACCAGACCCGCCGCCTGCCGTTCAATCAGGAACACATGGCTGAGCGCGGTGATCAGGCCGCGCGGATCAATCCGGTCGCGCGCAGGCAGGCTGTCGGCCTGACGCAAGCCTTCCCAGTAGGCGCGCAGGGCGGCGACATGGCCGTGGCCGTGGACGCTGCCCGCAGTTGATCCGGTCTTTCCGCTGACGAACATGGCCGTCCCTTTTCCTTGCGTCGGTTGTCCGCGCACGGCGGCTCTGCTAGGGACAGGAACGGCTGCAAAGCGCGGCCTGCAAGGCCCGACACATGGCGTATCTACAGGCAATGGTATGGTCCCGCGCCGGAATTCTTGCCAATTGGTAAATGGTGCCACGGCGCTGACAGGAGGTTTGGGTGACACTCTCGATGACCGGATTTGCTGCGGCAAAAGGGCAGGGGCTGGGCCATGGCTGGGCTTGGGATTTGCGGGCGGTGAATGGCAAGGGGCTGGACCTGCGCTTGCGGGTGCCAGACTGGATTGACGGGCTGGAAGTGGCGGTGCGGGCTGATCTTGGAAAGGCCGTGGCGCGGGGGAATGTGTCGCTGTCACTGCGTGTGAACCGCGAGGCGGGCAGCGACAGCAGCGATGGGCCGCGCGTGAATGCCGCCACCCTGTCTGCCGTGCTGCGGGCGCTGGCACAGGTGGAGCAGGCGGCGATGACGGCGGGTGTCACCTTGGCCCAAGCGACCGCCGCCGATGTGCTGGCCGTGCGGGGCGTGCTGGACGCCACCCAGCAGGATGAGGATACGGCACCCTTGCGCGCGCTGATCCTTGCCGATTTGCCCGGACTGATCGCCGCCTTCAACACCATGCGCGCCGCCGAAGGGGCCGCCTTGCAGGCCGTGATCGCCGCGCAACTGGACCGCATCGAAACCCTGACCGCACAGGCCAAATTTGAGGCTGAAGCCCGCCGCGATGCCTCTGGCGCGCTCTTGCGTGAGGCTTTGGCCAAGGTGATGGCCAATGCCGATGGCGTGGACGAAACCCGTCTGGCGCAGGAACTGGCGCTGATCGCCGTCAAGAATGACGTGACCGAGGAATTGGACCGCCTGACCGCCCATGTCGCCGCCGCGCGGGATTTGCTGGCGGAATCCGGTCCCGTCGGGCGCAAGTTCGATTTCCTGATGCAGGAATTCATGCGCGAGGCGAATACGCTCTGTTCCAAGGCGCAGGCGCTGACGCTGACCCGGATCGGCCTTGACCTGAAAACCGTCATCGATCAGATGCGCGAACAGGTTCAGAACGTGGAATAGGCCCGTGACCACAGATCACTCTGCGCGCCGTAAGGGGCTACTGCTCATCCTTTCCTCGCCCTCGGGCGCGGGAAAATCGACGCTGACCAAGATGCTGATGGCATGGGACGCGACGATGCGGTTCTCCGTCTCGGCCACCACCCGCGCGCCGCGTCCGGGGGAACAGGACGGGCGCGAATACTATTTCCGCAGCCGCGCCGCGTTTGAGGCGATGGTCGCAGGCGGCGAGATGTTGGAACATGCCGAGGTGTTCGGCAATTTCTACGGCACCCCCAAAGGCCCGGTTGAGGCCGCGATGCGCGACGGCCGGGACACGGTCTTTGACATCGACTGGCAGGGTGGGCAGCAAATCCGTTCGTCCTCGCTGGGCCGCGATGTGGTGTCGATCTTTATCCTGCCGCCCTCGATCATCGAACTTGACCGCCGTTTGCGGGCTCGCGCGCAGGACAGCGAAGAGGTGATCGCCGGGCGCATGGCCAAAAGCCGCGATGAGATCAGCCATTGGGCCGAATATGACTATGTGCTGGTCAATGACGACCTCGACCAGACCTTCGCGCAGTTGAAAGACATCCTGTCAGCCGAACGCCTGCGCCGTGACCGCCAACCTGCGCTGGCCGATTTCGTGCGCCACCTGAACCGGGAGTTTGAGGCCAGATGATCTTTTCCCTCGACGGTATCGCGCCGCAGATCGACGGCTCGGCATGGGTGGCGCATGACGCCAATATCATTGGGCGCGTGGTGCTGATGGCGGACAGCAACATCTGGTTCGGCGTCACGATCCGCGGCGACAATGAGGAAATCCGGGTGGGCGCAGGCTCCAACGTGCAGGAAAACTGCGTACTGCACACCGACATGGGCTTTCCCCTGACCATCGGGGCCGATTGCACCATCGGCCACAAGGCCATGCTGCACGGCTGCACCATTGGCGATGGCTCGCTGATCGGGATGGGGGCGACGATCCTGAACGGGGCGCGGATCGGGCGGGGCTGTCTGATCGGGGCCGGGGCTTTGATCACCGAAGGCAAGGACATCCCCGATGGATCGCTGGTGATGGGCGCACCGGGGCGGGTGGTGCGGGTCTTGGATGCCGAGGCGCAGGCGCGGTTGTTGAAATCGGCTGAGGGGTATCGGCGCAATGCGGCGCGCTTCCGGGCCGGTCTGCGGGTGATCTGACAGGAAAATTCCAGAATATTCCGGTTTTGATTGGAATATTCGTTCCAGCTTGTTAGCCTGGCCGAAATGCTCGGAGCACGCGCTATGACCAATGACAGCGAAATGCTGCAACCCCTCCTCGTTGTCCCTGCAACGGTTGAAGACTTCCGCGACCGTCTGGCGTCCATCACGGAAGACCTGCCCAAGCGCCTGCGCCAATGCGCCGATCATATCGCCGCGAATACGGATCGGATCGCGGTATCCACCGTGGCGGAACTGGCCGCAGGGGCAGATGTGCCGCCCTCGGCCCTGATGCGGTTTTGCCAGATCATGGGATTTTCCGGCTTTTCCGAAATGCAAAAGCTGTTTCGTGAGGCTTACGCGCCCGGATGGCCGGATTATTCCACCCGGCTAAAGAACCTGAAAGCCAACCGCGCGGGCAGTCCTGCGGCGCTTTTGGCAGAGTTTGTTGAGGCGGGGCGTTTGTCGCTGGAGGCTTTGGCAAAATCTGTTGATGAACAGGTGCTCGGCCGCGCCGTTGCCACGCTGTCCCGCGCCGATACAATCCATGTCGTGGGCCTGCGTCGCGCCTTTCCCGTGGCGAGCTACCTTGCCTATGTGTTTGAAAAGATGTCCGTCCCGGCGATGCTGCATGACGGGGTGGGCAAACTGGATCACCGCTTCGCCTTGCGTCCCGGCGATGCGGTGCTGGCCATCACCTTTGCGCCCTATTCTGAGGAGACGCTCACCCTCGCCGCCGATGCCCATGCGCGCGGTCTGCCGGTGATCGGCTTGACC
>CALRPK020000256.1:0-4330 GCA_943370015.1 Paracoccus haematequi | reverse complement strand
CGTCGAATGCGCGCAAGACACCTGGGACCGCTGGGGGTTCGAGGCCATGTCCAAAGAGGACACGGTCGAAACCTGCCGCAAGATATTCGAACGCCATCTGGGCGGGCATGCGTTGATTTCCAACGCCGCCCACCTGCGCGGATCGGCGGTCTGGATGAACTTCCCCCGCGTGATCTGTGGCAAGTGGTATCATGAGAATGTCGTGCTGATGGGCGATGCCGCCGCGACGGGGCATTTTTCCATCGGCTCGGGCACAAGGCTCGCCTTGGACAGCGCGATTGCCTTGGCCGATTATCTGCACAGCGAACCCACGCTCGAGGCCGCGTTCCAGCGCTATCAGGATGAACGCCGGGTAGAGGTGTTGCGCCTGCAATCGGCCGCCCGCAACAGCCTTGAGTGGTTTGAGCAGGTAGAGCGTTACCTCGACCTGCCGCCTGAGCAATTCGCCTATTCCCTGCTGACCCGCAGCCAGCGGATCGGCCATGAAAACCTGCGCCTGCGTGACCCCGCTTGGCTGGGCCGGGCCGAGGATTGGTTTCAAGAACAGGCGGGCGGGCAAAAGGGCCGCAAACCGATGTTCGCCCCCTTCCGCCTGCGCGAAATGGCGCTGAAAAACCGCGTCGTGGTGTCCCCGATGGCGCAGTATAAGGCGGTTGATGGCTGCCCGACCGATTGGCATCTGGTGCATTACGGCGAACGCGCCAAGGGCGGGGCGGGGCTGGTCTATACCGAAATGACCTGCACCTCGGCCCAAGGCCGCATCACCCCCGGCTGTCCGGGTCTTTATGCGCCGGAACATGAGGCGGCGTGGAAACGGATCGTCGATTTCGTCCATGCCGAGACGACCGCCAAAATCTGCTGCCAGATCGGCCATGCGGGGCGCAAGGCGTCAACGCAGGTAGGCTGGGAGGAAGGCGACGCCCCCTTGCCGTCAGGGAATTGGGAGATCATCGCGCCCTCGCCTCTGCCGTGGTCGCCAAAAAACGCGATCCCGCGTGAGATGACCCGCAACGACATGCAGGCGGTCACCGGGGAATTCGTCGCGGCGACCGAGATGGCGAAACGCGCCGGGTTTGACATGATCGAACTGCACGCCGCACATGGCTATCTGCTGTCTTCCTTCATAAGCCCGGTGTCGAACCGCCGGACCGATGCCTATGGCGGGTCACTGGAGAACCGCATGCGCTGGCCGCTCGAGGTCTTGGACGCCATGCGCGCGGCTTGGGGGCCGGAAAAACCGCTGTCCGTCAGGATCAGCGCAACCGATTGGGTGGGCGATGAGGGCGTGACTCCGGATGAGGCCGTGGAAATCGCCCGTCTGTTTGCCGCACACGGGGCCGATATCATCGACGTCTCCGCCGGTCAGACCTCCATCGACGCCAAGCCGATCTATGGCCGCATGTTCCAGACCCCGTTCAGCGACCGCATCCGGAATGAGGCCGGGATTGCCACGATGGCGGTGGGCAACATTACTGAGACGGATCATGTGAATTCGATCCTGCTGGCAGGTCGGGCGGACCTTGTTTGCCTTGCGCGGCCCCATCTCGCCGATCCCTACTGGACGCTGCACGCGGCTGTTGCCATGCAGGACCGGGCGACGGATTGGCCGCTCCCGTATCTTGCGGGGCGGGATCAGATGCGGCGCTTGGTGCAAAAGACGGCGGAGGTGATCCGGGCATGATTGCGGGGCGGCGGGTTCTGGTAACAGGCGGCGGGTCGGGCGCAGGGGCGGACCTTGCGCTTGGCTTTGCCCGTGCAGGCGCGGCAGAAGTTGTGATCTGTGGCCGCCGTCTGGACGCGCTGGACGCCACCGCCGCACAGCATCCCGCCATCCGGGCGCTGGCCTGTGATGTGACGGATGAGGCGTCAGTTCAGTCCGTCTTCGCGCAGGCGGGGCGGGTAGAGATGGTGATCGCCAATGCAGGGCAGGCGGATTCCGCGCCCTTGGCCAAGACGACGCTCGACCAGTGGAACACGATGCTGGCGGTGAACCTGACGGGGGTGTTCCTGACCTTCCGCGAAGGCTTGCGCCAGTTCGATGGCTGGGGGCGGTTGATCGCCATCGCCTCGACCGCCGGGATCAAGGGCTATGCCAAGGTCGGCCCCTATGCCGCCGCTAAGCATGGCGTGATGGGGTTGGTGCGGTCTGTGGCGCTGGAAGTGGCACGCGGGCCGGTGACGGTGAACGCGATATGTCCGGGGTTTCTGGATACCGACATGACGGCGCAGTCGATCCGGGTGATTTCGGAAAAGACCGGACGGACCCCAGACCAAGCCCGCGCGGCGCTTGAGGGATTAAGCCCGCAGGTCCGGCTTTACCGCCCCGATGAGGTGACAGCGGCGGCGCTGTATCTCTGTGGCGCAGGGTCAGACGGCATCAACGGGCAGGCCATTACCATCGCGGGGGGTGAGGTATGAGCGACCCGCTTTCCAAGCGTCGCCTCAAGATGTGGATCCGCCTGCTTGGCGTGACCCGCATGGCGGAATCCGAATTGCGCGAATTCTTGCGAGTGAAACATGACACCACCCTGCCGCGCTTTGATGTGATGGCCGCACTCTATCGGCGGCGGGATGGCGTGACGATGACCGAACTGTCGCGGATGCTGCTGGTGTCGAATGGCAATGCGACCACCGTGGTGGACCGGCTGGAAAAAGACGGCCTCGTGCGCCGCACGCCATCGGACACCGACCGCCGCACCGTCTTTGTCGCGCTGACCGCCGACGGTCTGGCACAATTCGAAGGGCTGGCAGTGGATCATGAGGCCGAAGTATCGCGCCGCTTTGCCGGACTGTCCGAGGCTGATCTTGAAACGCTGACCGATATCCTCAAACGCATGGGACCGGGAACATGACCGAACTTGCCGGGCTAAAGCCGCAGCATTTCTTGTGGGAGGTGAAGGACCGCATCGCAACGGTGCGCCTGAACCGCCCGGACCGCAAAAATCCCCTGACGTTCGAGTCCTACGCCGAGTTGCGCGACACCTTCCGCGCGCTGGTCTATGCGAGTGATGTGGATGTAGTGATCCTTGGATCGAATGGGGGGAATTTCTGCTCGGGCGGGGATGTGCATGACATCATCGGCCCGCTCGTAGGGATGGAGATGAAGGAGCTTCTCGCCTTTACCCGCATGACCGGCGATCTGGTCAAGGCGATGATCGGCTGCGGCAAACCCATCATCGCGGCGGTGGATGGGATTTGCGTGGGGGCGGGGGCGATCATGGCGATGGCATCCGACCTGCGTCTGGCAACGCCGGGGGCAAAATGCGCGTTTTTGTTCACCCGCGTGGGGTTGGCGGGCTGCGACATGGGCGCCTGTGCCATGCTGCCGCGCATCGTGGGGCAGGGGCGGGCGGCCGAGTTGCTTTACACCGGCCGGGTCTTGCGCGCCGAAGAGGGCGAGCGGTGGGGCTTTTGGAACGCGCTCCATCCGGCTGAGGCGCTGGAAGAGGCTGCGTTGACCTTGGCGCGGCAACTGGCGGCGGGGCCGACCTTCGCGCATGGCATCACCAAGACGCAGTTGAATCAAGAATGGAACATGGGTCTGGAACAGGCGATCGAGGCCGAAGCGCAGGCGCAGGCCATCTGCATGCAGACCCGCGACTTTGAACGCGCCTATCACGCCTTTGTCGCCAAGGAGACGCCAGTGTTTCAGGGCGATTGACCGCGCATCCTTCGCCCAACGCCGGGGGGCCGTCTGCTCCCCGAACCCCCCGAGGATATTTGAAAAAAGAAGAAGCCCAAGATGACGGATCGCAGCTTTCTGGATTGGCCGTTCTTTGAGGATCGTCATCGTGCTCTGGCGGCGGAACTTGACGCGTGGTGTGCGGCGCATTTGCCGGTGGATCATGGCGATGTCGATACGGCCTGCCGGGGACTCGTTGCAATGCTGGGGGCCGGGGGGTGGCTGCGCCATTCCGGGGCCGTGGCGGGGGAGCGGTTGGATGTTCGCACTTTGTGTCTGATCCGCGAGACTTTGGCGCGGCATGATGGGTTGGCGGATTTTGCTTTTGCCATGCAGGGGCTTGGCATGGGGCCGGTCAGCCTGTTTGGCACGCCCGCGCAAGAGGCGTGGCTGGAGCGGACGCGGGCAGGGGAGGCGATTGCGGCCTTTGCTTTGACCGAGCCGGGATCAGGGTCAGACGTTGCCGCGACCACCACCACCGCCACGCGGGTGCAGGGCGGGTGGCTGATCGAAGGCGAAAAGACCTGGATTTCCAATGGCGGGATCGCGGATGTCTATGTGCTGTTTGCCCGGACCGGAGAGGCCCCCGGCGCGCGCGGCTTGTCAGCCTTTTTGATGCCCGCAGAGACGCCGGGGCTGGAGGTGGTG
>CALRPK020000255.1:0-4330 GCA_943370015.1 Paracoccus haematequi | reverse complement strand
TGGCGCAGATCGTGCCGGTGCTCTTCCTGTCAGAGGGTGGCGTGCGCGAAATCGTGCTGGAAATCACGCATCGTTCGGGCACCCTGTCCTTGATCGACGCGGTGCAGGGGGTCTGCCTGCCCTTCGGCATCACGGTAGAAAGCGCTGTTGCCCAGTCCGAGGGCCAACCCCCGGTGATGCGTGTCACGGTGCGGTCCGACCAACCCTTGCCCGCCGGAACGCTGGACCTCTTCCGCATCCGCGTGCTGCATGGGGATCAGATCGCCGGTGCGGGGCTGACGGTGCGGGCCTTGTCGATCAACGGCCAGCCTGTCAGCAATGCCCCCGCCGTCTCGCCCGATACGCCGTCGGGTCCGGTGCGGATCGACCTTGGCGTGCAGCTTGGCCTTGCCGAGGAACCCCCGGCCTTGATGGATGTCGTCGTCGCGGGTCTGGGGGCATCGACACCCGGCACCCGCCTGATCGACCCTGAGGCGTTGTCGGGCGGCTATGTCGGCTTCCGCTTCTCGGGCCTTGGCGGGACGGCGTCGGATGTACGTCTGGTGCTGGACTATGACCGGGGCGCGCTGGCCTTGGGCGGCATCTTGGGCACCGTCGAAGGGGCCGAGGTCACGCTGAACGACCGCCCCGATATGGGCGAGGCTGAGGTGCGGGTGACCGGTCTGCCGTCGCTGCTGCCGGAACTTGCGGTCCTCGCCTGCGTGGCCTTTGCCCGTCCGACCGGGGCAGGGCGCGGCACCGGCAAGATCAAGATCAAGTCCTTGTCGCTGGACGGGGCGGATATCCCGCTGGAAGATGGGACCGTGGGCTGGATCGACCAACCCGCGCCCACCGTTCTGGCGCAAGCCGCGCCGCAAACCCCCGTACTGCAAACCTCCGTGCCGCTGGCCAGCCCGCTGCACATGCCTGAACGTTGAAGACCAAAGGAAGACAGATGGCCAAGACCCCGCAACCCGAGGCGAAAGCGACCGAAGCGCAACCCGCCGCCGCACCTGTGACCCGTGCGACGACGCTGCCGCCCAGTCAGGTGCAATTCGACACCTCGCAGCTCAAGTCCAGCTATTGCAACGTCACCAACGGCACCTCGACCCGCGAAGAGGTGGTGCTGAACTTTGGCCTGAATGACAGTTGGGACATGGGGAATGAGCGGCTGAAAGTGCAATTGCAGCACCGCATCGTGATGTCCCCCCATGCGGCCAAGCGGCTGCGCGACATGATGGTGCGCCTGATCGACGAGCATGAGAAACGGCATGGGCCTTTGGGGGAGTGATGGGGCGCTGAGATGAGCACCGCCGCCGATCTGCGGATGCCGGTGGGGCTGGACCGCAGCCTGTGGTCCTCATTCGTCACGGCGCGCAATGATGCGGCGCGATTCACGGCATGGCTGGCCATCCTGATGGGGCGCGTTCCGGGCTGCACTTTGGGCGTCTTGATGCTGCCCGAAAGCGGTACCTTCAAACCAGTGGCCGTGGTTCCCGATCCGCGCCGCGATGTCAGCCGATTGGTGCCTGCGGCGGAAAAGGTGCTGGCCTCGGGCCGTCCCGCCGCGCTGAGCGGTGAGGGCGGGATGGTGGCCGCCTATCCGGTGCAGATGGGGCCGGGCCAAGCCCCCGCCGCCGTGGTGGTGCTGGACCTGCCGGGCGGCAGCGATGACACCGCGCAAATTGCGCTGCGCGAGGCGCATTGGGCATCCGGCTGGCTGGCGGCGCATGGCTGGGAACATGCGGCGACCGAAACAGCGGCGCGCTTGCGGCGGTCTGCGGTGGCTTTGGATATCCTCGCCGTCGCGTCGGAGCATCCCAAACCCGAAGCCGCCGCCATGGCCATCGTGAATGAGGCGCAGACGGCACTCGGCGCGGATCAGGTCAGCATCGGCATGGTCCGTGGGCGGGCGCGCAATCCGCGGATCCGCCTGCTCGCGCTGTCCTATTCGGCGTGGTTTCGCAAACGGGCAGAGGTCGTGGATTCGGTTGAGGCCGCGATGGAGGAATGCTTTGACCAGATGGCCCCGGTCAGCCATCCGCCTTTGCCGTCACTCTCCACCGCGATTTCGGTGGCGCATGCGGATCACGTCAGGGGATCACGCACGCGGCATATGTTGACGGTGCCCCTGTCGGATGAGTCTGGCCCTGTGGGCGCGATGACGGTGGAACGCCGCGACGACCGCCCGTTTTCTGAGGATGACAAGGCCATGGCCGAGGCGATTGCCGCCCTGATCGGCCCGGTGTTGGAGTTGAAGCGCCGCAATCGCCGCTGGATCGGTGGGCGTTTGGTGGATGGGGCCGGGCATGTGCTGGGCCGGGTCTTGGGGCCGCGCCATATGTCGTGGAAGCTGGGCGCTTTGGTGGCGCTGGGCGTGGTGGTGGGCGGGGCCACCGCAACGGGTGATTTCAGGATACAAGCCGATGCGGTCCTGCGCGGAGAGGTCAACCGCGCCGTCGTCGCCCCCTTTGCCGGGTTCGTGGCCGAAGCGCCCTTGCGGGCCGGGGATCAGGTGAAAAAGGGCGATGTACTGGTCCAACTGGATGAGGCCGACCTGCGGCTTGAGGCTTTACGTTGGCGATCCGAGATTGACCGCCTGTCTAGCCAATCGCGTGAGGCTTTGGCCAAGAAAGACCGCGCACAGGTGGCGCTGCTTGAGGCGCAGATCGCCCAAGCCCGAGCGCAATCGGACTTGGCCGAGGCGCAACTGTCCCGCGCGCGGCTGCTCGCCCCCATCGACGGGGTGATTGTGACGGGCGACCTGAGCCAGAAACTCGGCGCGCCTGTGCAATTGGGCGAGGTGCTGTTTGAGGTCGCCCCCCTCGACCGCTACCGCGTCGATATCTTCGTCGATGAACGCGACCTGCGTTATGTGACGGCTGGCATGGGCGGCGTGGTGGCGCTGGCAGGCCAACCCTCAGACGGACTCGCCCTGACCGTCACCCGCATCACGCCTTTGGCCGAGGCGCGCGAGGGGGCGAACACCTTCCGCGTTGAGGCGGCCTTGGACGCGCCGCCGCAAGGTCTGCGGCCGGGGATGGAGGGGGCGGCAAAGCTGGATGTCGGGCAGGCCCGCGTGGTCTGGGTATGGTCGCGGCGGATGGTGGATTGGGCGCGCCGTACCCTTTGGACATGGCAACCATAGGGGCGGGCGGTGGCGGAAGGGTTCCTCTCAACGCTCTGGTATCGCGTGGCCCCCCTGCGCCCGCGCCTGCGTGCCCATGTGCGGGTCAGCCGCCACCGCTATCGCGGGCAGGCGTGGTATGTGCTGCATGATCCGTCCTCGGGCCGTATCCACCGCTTTACCCCTGCGGCATGGATGATCGTCGGCGGATTGGACGGCGAACGGACGGTGGATGAGGTGTGGCAAAAGCTGGCCGCCAGTCATGACGCCGCCGCACCGGGGCAGGATGAGGTGATCCGCCTTTTGTCGCAACTGCATCAGAACGACCTGATCCAGTATCGCGGCAGCCCGGATGTGGCCGACCTTCTGGACCGGCAGGAACGCAACGCGCGCCAGATCGTCAAACAAAACCTGACCAATCCCATGAGCTTTCGGTTGCCGCTCTGGGACCCCGATGCCTTTTTGACCCGGACCTTGCCCTTTGTGCGCTGGCTGACGGGGTGGTTCGGTCTTGCGCTGTGGCTTTGCGTGGTGCTGGCGGGGTTGGTGACGGCGGGTATCCATTGGGAGCCGCTGACCAATGACGTCGCCGACAGTCTGCTGGCCGCCGAAAACCTGCTGATCGCAGCTTTGACTTACCCTTGCCTTAAGGCGCTGCACGAATTGACCCACGGTTGGCTGACCAAGGCGCGGGGTGGGGCGGTGCGGGAGATGGGGGTGATGTTTCTGGTCTTCTTCCCGGTGCCTTATGTCGATGCCTCTGCCGCCGCGGCCTTTCCGTCGAAATGGCATCGCGCGGCGGTGGCGGCGGGGGGCATCTTCGCGGAAACCTTTGTCGCCGCGATTGCGATGATGGTCTGGGCGGCGGCAGAGCCGGGATTGGTGCGGGCGGTGGCCTTTAACCTTGTGATGATCGGCGGGCTGTCCACCTTGATCGTCAACGGCAACCCTTTGCTGAAATTCGACGGCTATTATGTGTTCTCGGACCTGATCGAGGTGCCGAACCTTGCCCAACGCGCGAACAAATGGTGGGGCCATGTGGTCCAGCGCCGCTTGTTCAACGCGCGTCAGTTGCGGGCGGACCCGTCAACGGCGGGGGAACGGGTCTGGTTCGCGCTTTATGCCCCGGCGGCCTTTGTTTATCGCATGGTGGTGATGGTGGGCATCGCGCTGGTGGTGGCGCAAAGCTATTTCCTGCTGGGGGTGCTGCTGGCGCTGTGGTCG
>CALRPK020000254.1:0-4334 GCA_943370015.1 Paracoccus haematequi | reverse complement strand
AACGATTTCACCAACCCGCTGTATTACCTACCGGGCAAGGAAAACGTCACGGTGCAACTGACGCTGTATAACTTCCAAAGCCAGTTCCTGTCGCAGTTCAACCTGCTGTTCATGAACGTGCTTTTGGTCACGATCCCGCCGCTGATCGTGTTCATCTTCTTCAACCGTCAGATCGTGGCCGGCATGACGGCCGGTGGCGTCAAAGGGTAACCGCATGTCCAAAGTCGTTCTTTCCGGCATCCGCAAAAGCTTTGGCGCGGTGGATGTGATCAAGGGCATCGACCTGACCGTGCAATCAGGCGAGTTTTGCGTGTTCGTTGGCCCGTCTGGCTGTGGCAAGTCCACGCTGTTGCGAATCATCTCGGGTCTCGAGTCGCAAACAGACGGGCGGCTTGAGATTGCCGGGCAGGATGTCAGCGGGCTGGAGCCGTCCGAACGCGGCATTGCGATGGTGTTCCAATCCTACGCGCTTTACCCGCATCTGACGGTGCGCGAAAACATCGGCTTTGGCCTGAGCCTTGCCAAACTGCCAAAGGCCGAAATCGCCGCCAAAGTCGGCGCGGCGGCCGAGGCGTTGCAGCTGACCCATCTTCTGGACCGCAAGCCCAAGGCGCTGTCCGGCGGGCAACGCCAGCGCGTCGCCATCGGGCGGGCCATCGTGCGTGATCCCAAGGTGTTCCTGTTTGATGAGCCGCTGTCGAACCTAGATGCCTCGCTTCGGACGCAGATGCGGATGGAGTTGACCGAGTTGCACGCCAAACTGGGGGCCACGATGATCTATGTGACCCATGATCAGGTTGAAGCGATGACGATGGCCGACAAGATCGTGGTGCTGAACGGCGGCACCATCGAACAGGTCGGCAGCCCGATGGAGTTGTATGACCGTCCCGCCACGCCCTTTGTCGCGGGCTTCATCGGCAGCCCGCGCATGAACCTGCTGACGGGGGAGGTCGCCCGCGCCTTTGGCTGCGGCACCTATGGCATCCGGCCCGAACATCTGACGCTGTCCGGGACCGAGGGCCTGTGGCAAGGCACGGTGCGCCATGTGGAACGGTTGGGCGCGGATGCGATGGTGCATCTGGCGACCGATGCTGTCGGCCCCCTGACCGCCCGCGCGGCCGGCGATACCACGCTGCAACCCGGTGCGACGGTCTTTGCCACGCCGATGCCGGGGCGGGATCACCGCTTTCCCTGACCTTTCGTCGTATCGGGCCATACCGTGTTTCCGGATGCGGCGGTTTTCGCTTCCTGTTATGCGCCGCGCAGATTTATCATCCGCAGCGGCAGGCCTCAGCGGCCCTGCGTCAAGAAGGGGACCGTTCCGTTGGCCGAGAGCGTTTTCCATCAGAACCCCGTCGTGCCCTCGGGCGCGGCCTTTTATCCGGTGACCGACACCGGACCGGCGCGGAAATATGCCTTTCTGGTGGTGCCGGGGTTCACGCTTTTGGCGTTTTCCTCCGCCGTTGATCCGCTGCGCATTGCCAACCAACTGGCGCAAAAGCCGCTGTATCATTGGCGGACGTTTTCCGAAGATGGCGCACCGGTGCCCAGCTCATCCGGCATTCCCATCGTGGTGGACAGCGAGATCACCCAAATGGACCGCGACACCACGCTGCTGGTCTGTTCGGGCAACCATGCCACCGCCATTGCAGGACCCAAGGGGATCGGCGCGCTGCAACGCCATTCGCGCTTTGGCGGCACGGTGGGTGGCATCTGCACCGGGGCGATGTCCTTGGCCAAGGCGGGTCTGCTGACGGACACGCGCTTTACCCTGCATTGGGAGAATCAGCCCGGCTTTCGTGAGACATTCCCCCATCTGACCCCGACTGAACGGCAGTATGAGATGGACGGCCGCGTGATGACCTGCGGTGGCGGGGCGGCGGCGACGGATATGATGCTGTCAATCATCACCCGCGATCACGGCCCCCATTTCGCCGCCATCGTGTCCGAGATGTGCCTGCGCCATGTGATGACCGGGACCGAACGATCCCAGCGCAGTGCCATCGGCGCGATCATCCAATCGCGCAATCCGGGGCTGATCTCCATCGTCGGGCTGATGTTGGAGAATCTGGAACAGCCCCTGCCGATGGAAGACCTTGCTGCATCGGCGGGCTATTCGCGGCGGCAGATCGAACGGACGTTCAAGGCGTCGCTCGGCATGACCCCGGCCAGCTATTACCGCAAGCTGCGGCTGGACCATGCCCGCGCCCTGCTGGCGACCACGGATATGAGCCTGACCGAGATTTCCACCGCTTGCGGGTTTGAATCGGTGTCGCATTTTTCCAAGGTGTTCAAATCGCAGTTCGGCTGCGTGCCGTCCAAGCATTCGTCCCGCCAGACAACGCGTGAGGCGGGGCACGAATTGGTGCGCTGATCTCGACCGATTGTTCCGAAAAGCCGGACTGGTCTGCGGGACCTGCGCCGACTACCCTTTGGCACCGAAGCATAGGGGGGTGGGATGTTCGGAACACGGCTGATCATGGTGGCGCTGATGGCGCTTGGCCTGTGCGCGCCCGCGATGGCGCAAGACAGGCAGGTGCTGGGCTGGGGCCGCTTTGCCAGCAATGACGCGACCGGCGACGGCAAGGACCGCTGGCGGACGGGGTCCTATAGTCTGAGCCTGTTGCGGGGGCCGGATTGGACCGGGGCCCTGCCCACGCAACCCGGTGCGATTCTGGAATACCGCCTGCGGGCCGAGGCGATTGCTCCCGAAAGCCTGACCAAGACCAATCCGGCGGATCGGCGCTATGTAGGCGCACTGTCCTTTGGCCTGCACAGCCATTTTGATTGGCGCGGCTATCAGGCGTCGGTCGGTCTGGATGTCATCGTCACCGGTCCGCAAAGCGGCATTTCAAAGCTGCAGGAACGGTTGCATGACGCGCTGGACCTGCCCAAGCCCACTGTGATGGCCAACCAGATTGGCAATGACTCGCACCTTATGCTGAGTGGTGAGGTGGGGCGCGGTTTCGCCTTGTCGGATCGTGTCACGCTGCGCCCGTTCATCGCCGCGCAATTGGGTGGGGAAACATTGCTGCGGGCCGGGGCGGATGTGACCTTTGGCCAGTTCGGCACCAAGGCGCTGTTGCTGCGCGATCCGGTGACGGGCCAACGCTATCGCGGCATCGCAGGGGAAACGTCACCCGGCCTGTCGTTGGTTGCCGGTGCCGATGTGGCGCGGGTCTGGGACAGCGTCTATCTGCCCAAGACAGGCGTTGGACTGGAACCTGTCCGCACGCGGGCGCGGATCGGCGTGCAATGGCAAGGGGCCAAATCCGACCTGTTCGGCGGTCTGACATGGCTGGCTCCTGAATTTGCAGGCCAGCGCGAAGGACAAGTGCTGGGGTCGGTCGGGTTGCACATCCGCTTCTGAAAGCTGCCCACCTGTTGCCCTTTTGCTATAGCCGAAAGTCTGTAGTCCTGTTAACCTGTGCGCAATAAAGAAGAAAACGAGCAGGCTATACAGGACATGAAAACGGGCTCTCGCGGCACGTATGTCATCTCTTGGTCCCAAACCGAAGTGGACGGCGTGAAGGCCGCCCATCTGGATGTTCTGGCGGTTGGCGCGTCTTGGCGCTGGACTGGTGCGCCAGTGCGTGTGGATGGGCCGCAGAACATGCTGCTGTTGGAAGATGGCGTGGGATCGGCAGAGATGCGCATGAAAGCGTCGCGCATGGTGCGGCGTCTGGTCGGTGCGGCTGTGGGGGCGGCACCGTCCCCGGACGGCAGACCACCTCTGACCGAGATGGACGACCCTGAGGATGAGCGCGGCTTCATCGTCACGGACGGGCATCAAAGCTACGCGGTGACCTATATCCCCGTGCCCGATACCGGCGCGCGCCTGTTGCTGTTCGTGGGTGAATTGCCGCCGCCGGATCGCGATATGTGGGTGGTGCGGTCCAACATCGACCGGACTCAAACCTCGGGCGGGGCGCAATCGGCGGGCGGGGTGATCTGCTTTACGCCCGATACGCGCATCCTGACGCCAGACGGGCCGCGCCTGATCCAGATGCTGCGCCCGGGTGACCGCATCCTGACCAAGGACAACGGGCCGCAAGACATTCTCTGGACCGGCAGCAAGCGCATGACCGGGGCGCGGCTTTACGCCATGCCCCACCTGCGCCCGATCCGCTTTCGGGCCGGGGCTTTGGGGTCAGGTCGCCCGGATGATGATCTGATCGTGTCGCCCCAGCACCGCATGCTGGTCGGCGGGGCCACGGCGCAGTCGCTGTTCAACACGCCCGAAGTTCTGGTCCGGGCCGAGGATTTGATCAACGACGGCTCCGTTTCGGTGGATTTCACCCTGACCGAGGTGACCTATATTCATATCCTGCTGG
>CALRPK020000253.1:0-4345 GCA_943370015.1 Paracoccus haematequi | reverse complement strand
CGGCCATTCGATGGGCGGCTGCATCGGCCTGCGATCACTGACCCGTAGACTGCCCTTTCAGGCCGCGGCGTTCTCCGCGCCGATGTGGGGCATCAGCATGGCGGCATGGATGCGCCCGTTGGCCCCGTTCATCGCGCAGCTTTCTGTCTGGGCCGGGCGCGCGCAAAGCTATGCACCAACGACGGGCGGCAAGACCTATCTGTTGTCGGTGCCCTTCGAAGGCAATGTTCTGACCAGCGATCCCGCCATGTGGGAGTATATGCGCCTGCAAGTCGCCGGGATCCCCGATTTGGCATTGGGCGGTCCCAGTATGGGCTGGCTGCATGCCGCCTTGCGCGAATGTGCGGCACTCGCGGCGCTGCCGTCACCTACTCTGCCCTGCATCACCGCACTGGGCACGGCGGAAAAGGTGGTCGACCCCGGTCCGATCCACCTGCGGATGGCGCGCTGGCCGCAGGGCCGGCTAGAGCAGTATCCAATGGCCGAACATGAGGTGATGATGGAAACCCCGGCCCATCGCAGCCGCTTCTTCGACACCGCTTGCGGCCTGTTCGACACCCACCGTTGACGGGTTTTCTGCGAAAACCCGAAGGCGATCCTTCTGAGAAGGATCAGAACCCGCCTTTTCGCAGAAAAGGCGTCTTTCCTGATTTTTCGCAGAAAAATCGTTCCGTCACAGGTTGATCTGCAAAAATCCGTCGCGCAGCGCCTTGGACCATGCCTCGGACATGGCGCGGAACTGGGCATCGCCTGCCTCGATCCGGCGGCGGGACGACACTTTGCAGCCGTCGCGTTCGATCACGCACAGGTCCAGCGGCATCCCCACCGACAGGTTTGACCGCAGCGTCGAATCCATCGACAAGAGCACCGCCTTTTGCGCATCCGCCAGACTGGTCGTCGGTTTCACCACCCGGTCAAGGATCGGCTTGCCGTATTTATGTTCGCCAATCTGCAGGAACGGCGTGTCCTCGGTCGCTTCGATGAAATTGCCTTCCGGGTAGATCAAGAACAGCCGCATCGCGCCGCCCTTGCGCTGGCCTGCCACGATCATGCTGGCGGTCGCGCCTTGGTTCATCGCGCTGAGCTTTTCGTCGATCTCGGTCCGCACGGTCGCCAGCATGTTGCCGACAATCTCGGCCACCTTGAGCATCGTGGGGGCCTTCATGATCGAGGTTTCGGCATCCGAATCGGGACTGTCGATCACCTCACGCAGGCGCGCCAAGGTGGTCTGGGTGATCGACAGGCTGCCCGCCGTCATGATGGCGATCACCCGCTCACCGGGGTCTTCAAAGACGAACATCTTGCGATAGGTGGAGATGTTGTCCAGACCCGCATTGGTGCGGGTATCCGACAGCATCACCATGCCGTCATTCAACAAAAGCCCCACACAATAGGTCATCCCACGCCCCCCATATCCCGATGGGGATCAGTGCTAACGAGACGCGGCGGCGATGGAAAGCCCAAGCGCGGGCTTTGCGCGAATTGAATGCCCGAAGTCCGGGCATCTGCCTTTTAATTCACCACGCGACCAAGAAGCCGTGACATCAGGCCACCGGGTCTTTGCACGCTGCGGCCCGTCTCTGTGCCACCCTTGGTCATCTGCCGGGCGCGGTGCGTGGCCAGCCAATCCTCCAGCGCGTCATCGGCCACAGGCCGTGCCTCAAACAGGTGGTTCAGCAGGTCCTGCAACTGGAACGTCCCCCAGCCCTGCGGCGTCTCTGCCGCCTTGGGCAAGGGAAAACGCCCCACATTGGTGGCCATCCGTTCCATCAGGCGCACCCGCAAGGTTTCCTCGCGCAGGGGATAGATCCCCTTGGGCACATCCGACACATGATCCGCCCCCGAAAACCCCGAGGCGATCAGATAGGTCCGCAGCGGCTGCGGCGCATCCCGAAAGGCGCGCACGGTGCCCGGATCACGGAACAGCGCCACGTGATGCGCGGCAATGGTAGACCGCGCCCCCGGCCCGTTCAGCAACCCGGCCAGCTTCGGATCAGAAAAGACCACATCGGGTTGCACGGCCACCATGTCGAAATCGTAATTCAGCGTCATCATACACACCATGACAAGGAACCAATCACCGGATCCTTGTGCAAGATGTGCGCCATCCTATGGCCGATGGGTGGCAGGATCGTGGCAGCTATTGCTGGCTTTGCGCCTGTGCCGCCGCTTCGGTCACGGTCACGCTGACCTCAAGCGCCTCATGCCCCGGTCCGCGCGCCACCCCCCGGATCGGGGCGGCATCCTGCGCATCATAGCCCGACCCCAGCCGGATATAACGCGCATCCGGGCAGCAGCGATTGGCCGGATCGAACCCGACCCAGCCCAGACCTGCCACATGGATTTCCGCCCAGGCATGCGCGGCCTCATGCGGCGCGCCATCCTGATCGGCAAACAGATAGCCCGACACATAGCGCGCCGGCAGTCCCGCCGCCCGTGCCACCGCGATCAGCGCGTGGGCATGGTCCTGACAAACGCCCTCGCCCAGCGCCAAAGCCTCAGCCGCCGTGGTGCGCGCCTCAGTCACGCCGGGGCGATAGGCGATGGCATCGGCCACGGCCCCGGCCAGCGCATGGGCGGCAGCGAGCGGCCCTTCGGCCCCTTTGGCGGCGGCCGACAGATCACGCAGGGCAAGGTCTGCCGCCGTGGCGGGCGTGTCGCGCAGATAGGCATCGGGCGGCACGCTTTCCCGGTGGCCCCGCAAGACCCCTGCCAGGTCATGGGTTTCCACCGTCCCGCGCACCCGTACCTGAACCACGGAAACCGGCCCCTTGACCGTCCAGCTTTGCAAGGCATCCCCCGCCCCGTCGCGGAACTGCGCGCCCTTTGTGGCATCCGACACCATGACAGACCACGATACCACGCGCTGCCCTTCAAAGACCGAAGGCGTCAGACGATGGCTTTGCACCACGCCGCGCACCGGCTGGTCATAGTGATAGCGCGTCACATGATCGACCGTCAGCAGCATCAGCGATCCCCGTCCAGATAGGTATTGCGCACCAAGGCCCCCATATCGGCATTGACCCCGATAAAGCGCGACAGGAATTCGTGCAGGCCCTCGTCGAAGATGCCTTCAACGGTCAGCGTCTCAATCCCCTCCCGCATGGCGCGTGCCGCCTCTTGCGCCGGGGTACAGGCGCCATAAGCCTTGGCCAAACGGTCCAGATGGTCGGACAGGCCCGTGACACAGGTGATCAGCGACCGCGGGCTTTGCCGGTTCAGGATCAGGAAATGCGCGATCTTGGCCGCCGTCACTTCACCGCCATAGGCCCAGTGAAACGCCCGATGCGCACCCATCGCGCGCAGCATCGTCGTCCATTGGTAATTGTCATAGCCCGAGCCGACAAAATCCACCTTGGGCAACAGGACGTAATACTTCACATCCATCAGCCGCGCGGTGTTGTCGGCGCGTTCCAGATGATAGCCAAGGTTCAGAAAATCCCAGCCATCATTGCGCAGCAGCGTGGCATCAATCGCCCCCCGCACCATCGCCGCATGGCGCATGGTCCATTCCGTCAGGCGCGACAATTCCAACTCGCTGCGCGGGGTACGCTCCAACTGACGGAGTTCCTGAAACGCAGAGTTCAGCGCATCCCAGACCTGCGCCGTCAGCGCCGTCCGCACGATCCGCGCATTCTCGCGCGCCGTGGTGATGCAAGAGGCCACCGAATTGGCATTGTCGCGGTCAAAGAACAGGAAGCTTTCGATGTTCCTTTGCACAGGCTCGCCATATTTCCGGGCAAAGGAGTCGGCGTTGCCTGAGGCTTGCAGAAGCGAATCCCACTCATTGCGATACCCCGCGGCGGAGGGCAGCAGCGCGATCCGCGACCCCACCTCCAACAGGCGCGCGGCAGTTTCCGCACGCTCCATATAGCGGGCGATCCAGAACAGGTTATCGGCGGTTCTTGACAGCATATCCGTTACTCCGCCAACACCCAGGTATCCTTGACGCCGCCGCCTTGGGAGGAGTTGACGACCAAACTCCCCTCGGTCAGCGCCACCCGCGTCAGGCCACCGGGGACGAGTTCAATCCGCTCCCCCACCAGACAATAGGGCCGCAGGTCCACATGGCGCGGCGCGATGCCTTCGGCGACAAAGGTCGGCGTGGTGGACAGCGCCAGCGTCGGTTGGGCGATGTAATTGCCGGGGTCCGCGATGATGCGGGCGCGGAACGCCTCAACCTCCGCCTTGGTGGATTTGGGACCAACCAGCATGCCGTAACCGCCCGATCCATGCACCTCTTTCACCACCAGTTCCGCCAGATGCTCCAACACATATTTCAGATCATCCGCCTTGCCGCATTGCCATGTCGGCACGTTTTGCAAGATCGGCTCTTCGCCCAGAT
>CALRPK020000252.1:0-4347 GCA_943370015.1 Paracoccus haematequi | reverse complement strand
AGGAGGTGAAAAGCGCGTGGCGCTGGCCCGTGTGGCGATCAAGCGCGTGCTTCCCGCCCATGCGGCGGCTTTGGCCGAGGCGCGGGAAGGGGCCGACAGCCTTTATGCCCTTTCGCCCGAGGATTTGGCGGCATAAACCCGCCGTCATGGACGCTATCCGACACCCCTTTGACACCCCTCCCCCCGAAGGTCACGCGACCGAGGTTGCCCCCGGCATCCTGTGGTTGCGGATGCCTTTGCCGTTGGCGCTGGACCATGTGAACGTCTTTGCGCTGGATGACGGTCACGGCTGGACCATCGTGGATACCGGCATGGACACGCGGCGCAGTCGGGCGGCGTGGCAGGCGGCGCTGGAGGGGCCTTTGGCGGGCAAACCCGTCAACCGGGTGATCGTGACGCATTACCACCCGGATCACATCGGTCTGGCAGGTTGGTTTCAGGCGCAGGGGGCAGAGCTTCTGACCACCCGCACCAGTTGGATCACCGCGCGGATGTTGGTCTTGGATCGCCAAAGCGAACACCCGCCGCAAGCGCTGGACTTCTACCGCCGCGCCGGGGTGCTGGGCGATGCCTTGGCGGCGAAGTCGGTGGAAACGCCCTTCAACTTTGCCGATGTCGTCTCGCCCTTGCCGCTGGGTTTCACGCGGTTGTCCGAAGGCGACATCCTGACGGCGGGCGGGCGGCGCTGGTTGGTGCGCATCGGCCATGGCCATGCGCCGGATCATGCGACGTTGTGGAGCATGGATGACCACCTGATCCTTGGCGGCGATCAACTCCTGCCCGGCATCTCGGCCAATCTGGCGGTCTATCCGACCGAACCTGCCGCCGATCCGGTCACCGAATGGATGGACAGCGCCCGCGCCTTTCAGCCCCATGCGCGGGAAGATCACCTTGTGCTGCCCGGCCACAAGCTGCCCTTCACCGGCCTGCCGTTGCGCCTGACCCAGATGATCGACAATCACATCGGCGCGCTGGACCGGTTGGTGGATCACCTTTCCACCCCACGCACGGCGATTGATTGCTTTGCCCCGCTGTTCAAGCGTGACGTCGGCCCGGCGGAATTCGGCTTTGCGCTGGTGGAATCGGTGGCGCATCTGAATTGCCTGTTGCGACAGGGGCGGGTTCAGCGTTCCCTGTCCGAAGATGGCGCGTGGCTGTGGAGGGCGGCAGATTGACCCGAAAGACCAAACTGCCAACCGCGCCGAATGCCAAGGCGGTCCATGCCGATCCCACAGCGGCGACGGTGGAAAACGAACCCCTGCCCAAGGCGCTGTCCCAACGCCCGATCAAGGACAAAAGCCCTGCCGAATGGGCCTATGACCGGCTGATCCTTTATATCCGCAACTTTGAAGCTCAGCTGGATGCCACGCAGGAAATCGCGATGGGCTTTACCGGCGGACAGGCCGGGGTGTTGCAGATCGAAGGGGTGGGCTTTTTCGACCCTGACCTTGTGACCTTTTATGGCCGGGATGAGGATGGGATGAAAACCCAACTGATCCAGCACGTCACGCAGTTGAACGTCCTGCTCCGCGCCGTGCCCAAAATGGCACCGGAAGACCCGCCGCGCCGCATCGGATTTCAGCTCATGTCAGGTTGGGCGGGTGGTGAAGGCGGCGATGCCTCGGCCTGATGCCGCAGGCCGCGTGCCAAGGCGTGACAGCGGGGCGTGAATCGGGTAAAGCGCGGCAAAACGCTGACCAAGAAGGGAACACGACATGGCCGAACACGAACCGGGCAGCATGGACATCCGCACCCATGAAAAGACCTTCAATGGCTTCGTCTCGATGACGAAATGGGCCGTTGTGGTGATTTTTGCGATCCTGATCTTCCTTGCCCTGACCGGCATTTGATCTTGCGACCACCGGCGCCTTATTGGGGCGCCGGTGTCCTATTGCCGCGTATTCAAGGTTTTTTCGTTCATGTTCCGCATTCTGTCGCTGATTTTCATGGCCTTCACGCTGGCCGCCTGTGTCGGTGGGGCAGAGCCGAAATGGGCCCCCGACGATCAGGTGGCCGCAGCGCGTTTCGTGGCAGGACCGCCGACCTCGATCACGCTTTACACGGTGATCAACAACCACTCGCAGGCGGGGGCGCATTCGGGGCTGATGATCAACGCCTCTGAACGCATCCTGTTTGATCCCGCCGGAACATGGCAGCATCCGCGCATCCCGGAACGCAATGACGTGCATTTCGGGATCACCGAGAAGGTCAAGAACTTCTACATCGACTACCACGCCCGCGAGACATTCCGCGTGGTGGAACAGACGATCATCGTGACGCCAGAGGTTGCCGAACTGGTCGCTGCCAAGGCCAAGGCTTATGGCGCGGTGCCAAAGGCGCAATGCGCGCGCTCTGTCACGTCTATCCTGTCCGGGGTGCCGGGGTTTGAAAGCATCACCTCGACATGGTTCCCGAAAAAGCTGATGCAAGAGTTTGGCGCACTTCCCGGCGTCACCGAGCGGGTGATCCGGGATGAGGATGCGGACAAGAACCACGGTGTCTTGCTGATTCAGGCCGCAAACGCGCCGAACTGACGTTTAGCCAACCAGCGCCAGACAGGCGTAAAGCGTCACCGCCCCGCCGATGATCGCGCCCAGCACGCTGCGGGTGATGACACCCACCAGCAGCGTCATCACCGCCGCCGCCAATCGCGCAGGATCGGTTTGCCCGCCCGTTGCCACCGGCCAAAGCACGCCGGGGGCCACCAGACCGGGCAGCACGGCCACGGCGGTGTATTTCAGCGCCCGTGTCAGCCATGTGGGCAGCGGGCGATTGCCGAGCATTCCAAGGAACGAAAACCGGATCAGATAGGTGCCCACCGCCATCAGCGGCATCACCGTCCAGAGTTGGGTTTTGTCAACCATTGGCCCGCCCCTTTTCCAGCCGCCAATCCAATGTCGCCCCCACCGCCATCGCACAGGCCGCCGCGACCAGAACCCCGGTCCCCCACGGCAATCCGGCGAGCAGCAGCGACATCAGGATCGACACCCCCGCCGCCACGATATGCGGCAGGCTGCGCAGCAGGGGTGCCACCATCGCAAGGAATGTGATGGGCAGCGCGAAGTCCAAGGCGAACTCCGGCGGGATGGTCCGCCCAACCAAGGCCCCGGCCAATGAGGCTGCATACCAGACTGGGGCCACCGGCAAGAGCGCGCCGAAAAAGAACGCGACCTTGGCCATGATCGGCAGATCGGGATTGCGCTCATATTCGATCGACGACACGGCGAAGCTTTGATCCACAAGGAAATAGGCCATCACCGCCCGCCATCCCAAAGGCGCGCGCCCCAGATGCGGGGCGAGGGCGACGGAATACATCACCATCCGCAGGTTTACCGCCAAGGCCGTCGCCAGCACGATCAGCGTCGGCGCATTGTCCTGCATCAGTTGCAGTGCGGCGAATTGTGACGCACCTGCAAAGACCGTCACCGTAAACACCATCGTTTCCAGCACGTTCAACCCGGCCTCGGTCGCGACGACGCCGAACAGGATCGCGAAAGGCACCACGACGATGGTGAAGGGCAGGGACTGGCGTGCCCCGCGCCAGAAGGCGGCAGAAGTTTCGGTCATGCTGGCTTGTCTTTCCGCTGCGCGGCGTGGCTTTACCTGCCGCCTTGATGGCCTTAGGCAAAGGGAAGGGCAAGTCAGGAGACACCACAGGTGCGGATTTTCGGTGTGATCCTTGCCGGGGGGCAGGGGCGGCGGATGGGCGGGGCCGACAAGGCCAGCTTGCGCCTTGCCGGACGCAGCCTTGCCGCCCATGCCGTGGATCGGCTGGAGCCGCAGGTGGAACGCTTGGCGATCAGCGCCAATGGCGATCCGGCGCGGTTGTCGGCGCTGGGCTTGCCGGTGCTGGCTGATGACCAACCGCAGGGGCCGCTGTCGGGTGTGCTGGCTGGGCTGGATTGGGCTGCGCCCTTCGGGGCGACATCGCTGGTCACCGTGGCGGTGGATACGCCGTTCTTTCCGGGTGATCTGGTGCCGCGTTTGATCCTCGCCTCTGACCCATCGGGCCTTGCGATGGCGCGGTCGGGCGGAAATGACCATCCGACCTTGGCCATTTGGCCTGTTGGAGTGCGCGACGATCTGCGCGCTTTCCTTGCCAGCGGCGCAAAAGCTGCTGTCCGTGCCTTTGCCGATGCGCGGGGCGCGGGGCGGGCGGATTTCCCGAAGGATGGGGCCTTTATGAACCTGAACACCCCCGATGATCTGTCCCGCGCTGAAGCCCTGATCCGGGGTGCGGCATGAGGGTTTACGGCGTTATCGGCTGGAAGAACTCTGGCAAAACCGGGTTGATGGAGCGTCTGGTGGCCGAGATCACCGGGCGCGGGTTTTCGGTATCGACAGTGA
>CALRPK020000251.1:0-4355 GCA_943370015.1 Paracoccus haematequi | reverse complement strand
ATCGTCGGGGCGATGGCGGGGCCAAATTGCTCCATCAGCGCCTTCATATCGGCGAGCGGTTCCAATTCCTGCGTCACACTGTCACCAAACAGCGACCAACCCCAATCCCACAGGCTGGTCTCCTGTTCGGCAGGGGCCTCCTGCGCGGTGGCGGGCAAGGCGACAAGGGTCAGGGCGAAGGCGGGGGCAAGGAGCAACTGTTTCATGCCCCTGACATGGGAAACCACCGCCCGGTTTTCAATCCAAGGGCAGGTCCAGTGTGACGGGAAAGTGATCCGATGCCGTCAGGATCGCCTGCGCCAGCGCGGGGTCGGCAAGGATCGCCGGGTCATTCATCGGATGCCAGATGCGCCACTGCGGCGCTGTAGAAGCCAGATCCGGCGAGACCATGATGAAATCCAACAGCGCCCCGAAATAGCGCTTTTCCGGCCCCAACCAGAACCGCGCCGTGGTTGGGGAAAGGCCCAAGCGGCTGGACAGCGCCAGCGCGGCATGGGGGTCATAGAGGCGGCGCTCGGGCGGGGCATCGGCGCCCAGAACCACCTCCACTCCGGAATGGCCAAACAGCTTTTCGTATTCGTCCAAGCCGGGGCCATCGTTCAGATCACCTAGCACGATCAGACTGTCGCCCGCGTCCAGATGCATATCCACCCGCTGCCGCAGCCACAGACATTCCGCCAACTGCTTGCGGCGATTAGCAATGGAGATGCGGCTAAAGGCGTGCGGATTGGTCACCCCATGCGCGGATTTCGACTTGGCATGCACCCCGATCAGCCGCAGGGCATGCGGCCCTGCGGTCACCGCCAATTCCAACGGGGGTTTGGAAAAGCGGATGGGTTCGGCCAAGCCATCCTGATCCAGATCATAGCGCAAGACGCTGTCAAAGCGCGGGCGGTCCACCATGCCGCTGCGCCCGGTTGCTTGGCCCAAGGGGTCATGCCGCACGGTCAGACGGTCGGGATCGAAAAGAAAGGCGATCTCTTGTTCCGTGTCGCTGACAAACCCCGTGACGCAGGCGCTTTGCCGCAACCCGGCCCAAGCGGCAAAGCGTTGCAAGGCAAGGGTGGCGCTGCGTTTTGATCCGGTGTCGGGGGCCTCAATCACCATGATCCCGTCGGCATCCAAGGCGCGGAACACCACCCGCAGCGCGGCCAGCTGGTCACGGCGCGTCACGCCATAGCGGGCCGAAGGTTCGTCATCCGCCAGCAACTGCCCATCATCGTCAAACAGCGCGTTGAACCATTCGACGTTATAGGTGGCCAGCCGCAGCATCAGGCCGCACGGCGGCGCGAGATTTCCTCCCACGCCGCGTTGATGGCGATCAGGCGGCGTTCGGCCAGTTTCACCGCCTCGGGCGGGACACCGCGTGCGACCATGCGGTCGGGGTGGTTTTCGCGCACGGCGGTTTTCCAAGCGGATTTGATGGCATCAAGGCTGGCATCAGAGGGCACGCCCAACACCTCATGCGGATCGCGGGGGGCACCTTCGACAAAGCGGGCGCGCATTGCGCGAAAGCCGCTTTCGGGCAGGTCAAAGATCGTGGCGATATGGGCCAACATCTCTTCTTCCGCCGGGTGCCACGCGCCATCTGCCAATGCGATGGCGAACAACCCTTCAAGCACATCCTCTAACGTCTGGCGATCATCCGCGCCGAACATGGCGGCCACTTTGCGGGCATAGGCGTCAAATCCCGCCACATCTTGGCGCGCGAGGTTGTAAACCCGCGCGGCATTTCCCAATTCAGATTCGTCGATGGTGAAGATGCGGCGAAAGGCGGTCACTTCGTCCTTCGTCACCTGCCCATCGGCTTTGGCGATCTTGGCCGAGAGCGCGATGATCGCGATGGTGAAGCCGACAGATCGTTCGGGCGGGCTTTCGACATGGCCGCGTAGGCGGTCAAAGACAAGCGAAAGCGGCTCGCCTTGCGCGAGAGCGGATAGCGCGTCGGCGATGCGGGTCCAAATCGACATATTCGCAGAATAGCGCGGCTTGCAGCGCTTGTCAGAGGATTTTCTGCATCAGCACAAGATCCATCCAGCGCCCGAACTTGTGGCCCACCTGCGGCAGGGTAGCGATTTCAGCGTAGCCGATGGCGGCATGAAAGGCGCGGCCTGCGGGGTTTTCGGCGCTGACCCCGGCGATCAGGCTGTGGATGCCTGCGGCGCGGGCGTGCTCTTCTAACGCTGCCATCAGCGCGCGGCCAAGCCCCGTGCCATGGGCGGCGGGGGACAGGATGATGGTGTGTTCCATCGTGCGGGCATATCCGGCACCTCCCCGAAATTGGGCATAGCTGGCAAAGCCAACCACCGCGCCCTGATGGTCCGCCACAAGGAAGCCGTGCCCAGCCGCCTGCCGTTCCGCGATCATCGCGGCGATGTCGTCCGGGGATTTTTCAACTGGGTTAAAGGTCACCGCCGTGTCGCGGATGAAGGGGTTCCAGAAGGCGGCGATGGCTGCGGCATCCTCGGGGCGTGCCGGGCGGATCACAGCAGGCGCGTCCCGTGGGGCGTGGTGAATTCGGCCTGCATCGCCTTTTGCGGTCCCGATTCGATCACGATGCGCGGGTCATCCAACCGTCCCGCCAAGGCGTTGCGCAGGGCGTCCGCTTGCGGATGGACCAGCGTCAGGCGGTCGAGGCGCACCCCCGCATCCGGCAGGCGGGGGGCAGGGTGGGCGCTGCCCTGCCATTCGATCAGCGCCGGAAAACAGCCGTCAAAGGGCAAGATGCCATCGCCCGGCACAGCCATGCGCCAGCGGAAATCCCCCCGCGCCAAGGCCACCGGAACGCCGATGCCGGACGGGGACAGCGCCACCTCAGCCTCAAGCCCCTCACAGCGCGCGACCCAATTCGTCAGGCGCGGCGTGCCGGTAAACCGGTCCAGATCGAACCAGCGCGGCCAAGCGGGGCGCGGGGCCGAAGGGTCGGCGGCGATCACTTCAAGATAAAGATCGCCCAGCCGCAGCAAGCGGTTGTGCGTGGCCATATGCGGATGCTGCCCCCCGCCCGCCAGTGCCACACCCAAGCGGTCCTCGACCCATGCCACTCCTTCGGCCAGGTTTTCGGCAGAGACGGCGACATGGTCAAAGGTCAGCATTCACTTGTCCTTTGCCACAATCTTGGTCGTGGCCTTCAGCGACAGCGCGAGCGAGGCAAAGCGCGCCTGCGCCACCTCACCGAACAGGGCGTGCCCCCGGTCGGTCAGCGCCAATTCCAGCACGCGCTTTTTGGGCTGCCAGCGCAGAGCCCCGGCCTCGGCCGGATCGGCGATGGAAAACATCGCGCCAAAGCGCATGGCTTTTCCCAAAACCTCGGCCTCTTGGATCTGCTCTTCGGTCAGCAGCCGGAACAGCGGTTCCAGCCGTGATCCGCTGCGGCTGTTCTTGTAGCGGTGCAAGAGCGACAGGCCCAGAAACACCCGCCCCTGATGGTCAAGCCCGCCAAGGTTGGCGCGGGTGGCGTTGTCAAAACAGACCTCGGCCCGGTAATCGGGGTGCGCGCGCCACGTGGTGTCATGCAGCAGGCAGGCGGCCTTGATCAGGCGCAGGCGTTCATGGTCGGCGGCTTTGAACAAGGGCAGGATGAAATCGTAAAGCTTTTTGCCAAACCCCGGAATGCGGGCCGAGGTCAGTTCCGCCATGCGTGCGGCTTCGATCAAGGGATCACGGGCGCGCAGTTTTTCGGGCATCTGCTCGTACAGCAGCCCTTCGCGGATGCCATAGGCGGAGACGTCAATCTCGGACGGTTCCAGCACGCGGACAATCTCGCGCAGCACTTCGCAGGCCAGCGGCACAAGTTCCATCCGTTCGACCGAGGTGCCGGTCCGGGCGCGCAGCACGGCAAGATCAGACCCCGCCAGCCAATCCAGCGTGTCCATCAACCCCTGCGGCGTCATGCGGTATTCATGCAGCACGGTCAGCGGATAGTTGCGGCGTTCCATGTCCAGACGGGCGATCACCCGCCACGACCCGCCGACAAGGTAGATGCGTTCGCCCTTGGTCTTGATGTCGGTCAGCGCCTTGCGCAGCACGCGGTCAATCACTGCCTTGCGCTTGACCGCCCCGCCTTCGATTTGTTGCAGCCGGAACGGACCGAGGGGGGTGGACACCCGCTTTCCCACCTGACCATCGCCGATGCGCGCCAATTCCATCGAATTGCCGCCGATGTCGCAGACCACGCCCTTGGCATCCGGCCAGCCCAAGAGAACACCTTGGGCCGAGAGCCGCGCCTCTTCGTCGCCGTCGATCACCCAGAGTTTCAGCCCGGTTTCGCGCAGCACCTCGGCCTGAAAATCCGGGCCATCCGCCGCCTCACGCGTGGCGGCGGTGGCCACGACGGTCAGCGGGCCTGTATCCAT
>CALRPK020000250.1:0-4372 GCA_943370015.1 Paracoccus haematequi | reverse complement strand
GCCCTGCCCCGCCAGCGCCGCAGGCAGCGCGCCCACCACATCGGCAAGGCCCCCCGTCTTGATCAACGGCACGCATTCCGACGCCACCGACAAAACGCGCCCGCGATACTCCATGACCCTGCCCCGTTTTCTCTGTCCAAATATCCTGCGGGGGGTCCGGGGGGCGCAAAGCCCCCCGGCCTGTCCGCAAAAGCCCCGCTCTCAGGACAGCTTCCGCGCCCGCGCGTCAAGCATGTCTTGCGTGATCAAGACGATCCCGGTTTCCGTGCGGCGGAACCACTTGGCGTCCTCTTCCGGGTCTTGGCCCACCACCAGACCTTCGGGGATGATCACACCCGAGTCGATCACGCAATTGGCCAGTTCCGCCTTGCGGTTGACGATCACGCGCGGCAGGGCCACGACATATTCCAAGGACGAATAGCTGTGCGTCCGCACCCCGGTGAACAGAAGCGAATTTCGCACCTCTGAGCCTGAGACGATGCAATCCCCCGACACCAGCGACGAGATTGCCATGCCGCGACGCCCATCCTCATCATGGATGAACTTCGCGGGCGGCACGATCTCAGAATAAGTCCAGATCGGCCAAGAGTTGTCATAGATGTCCAGCTTCGGCACGAAATCCGTCAGGTCGATATTGGCCTGCCAGAACGCGTCAATCGTTCCCACATCGCGCCAATAGGCGACTTCTTCTAGCCCGCTTGTCACGCAGCTATCGGCGAACTTATGCGCCATCGCCTTGCCGTTCTTGACGATTTCCGGGATCAGGTCATTGCCGAAATCATGGCTGGAGTTGGCATCGGCCATGTCGCGCAGCAGCAGATCGCGCAGGAAGGCCCAGTCAAAGACATAGATGCCCATGCTTGCCAGCGCGTGATCGGGATCGCCCGGAATCCCCGGCGGGTCCGCGGGTTTTTCAAGGAAGGAGGTGATCCGCATCTCCTTGTCGACCGCCATCACGCCAAAGGCCGTGGCCTCCATCCGGGGGACGGTCAGACAGCCGATGGTGACATCCGCCCCGGTCGAGACATGCTGTTGCAGCATGATCTCATAATCCATCTTGTAGATATGATCCCCGGCAAGGATCACCACATATTTGACGTTGTAGCTGTCAACGATGTCGATGTTCTGCGCCACGGCATCGGCAGTGCCAAGATACCATTTGTTCTCATCCACGCGCTGGCTGGCAGGCAGGATGTCCAGATATTCGTTCCGTTCCGCACGAAAGAAGTTCCAGCCGCGCTGGCAATGCCGGATCAGGCTGTGCGCCTTGTATTGCGTGGCAATCGCCATCTTGCGGATGCCGGAGTTCAGCGCATTGGACAGCGCGAAGTCGATGATCCGCGTCTTGCCGCCGAAATAGACCGCAGGCTTGGCGCGGCGGTCGGTCAGCTCTTTCAATCGGCTGCCGCGCCCCCCGGCTAGGACGAAGGCCATCGCCTGCGACGACAGGCGCGCATTCGGTCTCGGTTTCATGATCCCCTCCCTGACTGCCGGTTGTCCCGGCCCTTAAATCACTTGTCTGAACCAGAGTGCCGACAGCGGCGGCAATGTGACAAGCGCCGATTGCGCCTGCCCGTGCCATTCGACGCTTTCGGTTGTCACCCCGCCCATATTCCCGCGATTGCCCCCGCCATAGACGGCGGAGTCGGTGTTCAGCATCTCTTCCCACCGCCCCGCTGCCGGAAGGCCAAGACGATAGCGCCGTTCCACCGGGGTCAGGTTCACCACCGCGACCACCATCGGATCGTCCTTGGCCCCCTTGCGCACCCATGCGTAGACCGACGCTTCGGCATCGTTCGATTCCAGCCACGCAAACCCTTCGGGTCGGGTGTCGTTCACATGCAGGGCGGGTGTGTCGCGATAAAGATGGTTCAGGTCGCGCACCAAGGCCTGCACACCGCCGTGTTCGGGAAAGTCCAGAAGATGCCAATCAAGGCTTTGGTTGTGGTTCCATTCCCGCCCTTGGGCAAATTCGCAGCCCATGAAGAGCAGTTTCTTGCCCGGATGCGCCCACATGAAGCCGTAATAGGCCCGCAGGTTGGCAAACTTTTCCGGCCCGTCGCCGGGCATCTTGTCCAGCATCGACCCTTTGCCATGCACCACCTCGTCATGGCTGATCGGCAGGATGTAGTTTTCTGACCATGCGTAATGCAGGCCGAAGGTCATCTTGTGGTGGTGATACTGCCGGTAGATCGGATCAAGGTGCATGTAGGACAGGGTGTCGTTCATCCAGCCCATGTTCCACTTGAAGCCAAAGCCAAGGCCCCCGTGGTTCACAGGCCGCGACACACCCGGAAAGGCGGTGGATTCCTCGGCCACAGTCACGATCCCCGGCACTTCGCCATAGGTGATCCGGTTCATCTCGCGCATCAGGCTGATGGCTTCGTAATTCTCGCGCCCGCCATCCTTGTTGGGGATCCATTCCCCATCTTTGCGGCTGTAGTCGCGGTAAAGCATCGAGGCCACGGCATCCACGCGCAGACCGTCCAGATGGTATTCCTCTAGCCAATAAAGCGCGTTGGAAATCAGGTAATTGCGGACCTCAGTTCGTCCGTAGTTGTAGATCAGGGTGTTCCAGTCCTGATGAAAGCCTTCGCGTGGGTCTTGGTGCTCGTAAAGCGCCGTGCCGTCGAAGCGGCCCAGACCATGCGGATCGGTCGGGAAATGGCCCGGCACCCAATCCAAGAGGATGCCAAGCCCATGCCGATGCGCGGCATCGACAAAGGCGCGGAATTCCCCCGGCGTGCCGTGGCGGATGGTGGGGGCGAACAGGCCAACGGGTTGGTATCCCCAAGACCCGTCAAAGGGATATTCCGAAACGGGCAGCAGTTCGATATGAGTAAAACCCATGTCTTTTGCGTAGCTTACAAGCTGATCTGCAAGTTCCACATAAGACAGCATCCGGTCCCCCGGCGCGCGCTTCCACGAGCCCAGATGCACCTCATAGACCGAGATCGGCGCGTCGATGTGGTGTCGCGCGGCCCGCGTCGCCATCCAATCCTGATCCGCAAAGGCCCCGTCGATTTTCCTGACAACCGAGGCATTTGCAGGCGGATGTTCAGAGCCGAAGCCAACCGGATCGGCCTTCAGCGGCCCCACCACCCCGTCATTCCCACGGATTTCGTATTTGTAGGTCGTGCCTTCGCCCAGACCGGGGATGAAGGTCTCCCACACGCCCGTCGGCCCGCGCCGCCGCATCGGGTGGCGGCGACCGTCCCAGACGTTGAAATCCCCTACGACCGACACCCGCTGCGCATTGGGCGCCCAGACCGCGAAATGCGTGCCCGCCACACCCTGATGCGTGATCACATGCGCGCCAAGCACCTGCCACAACCGGCGGTGCGTGCCTTCGCCCAGCAGATATTCATCCATCTCGCCCAGCACAGGCCCAAAGCGAAAGGCGTCGTCAAAGGTCCATTCCGCGCCATGCCCCTGCGCGCGAAGACGGTAGGGCGTGGTGATGGAAGCGAGTTTGCCGACAAACAGCCCCTCGGCCCCGTCAACGGCAACGGCGGGCACCTCTGCCCCATCCTCGGTCAAGAGCCACAACCGTTCGGCACCGGGAACAAAGGCGGTGACGGACGCGGCCTTGGCATCGCCATGCGGGCCCAGAACAGCGAAGGGATCGCCGTGGCGGCCTTCGACGATGGCGCGCGCGGTGGCGTGGTCGATCTGGCTTGCGGTCATGGCATCCCCCCTCCCAAGGGTTTGGTCAACCCGCCCCGCGACATATGTGGCACGGCGCGGGGTCGGTCCTGATGGCCCAATGCGGGCCGAAGCACGCCGTTCCCGGCGTGCCGCATCACAAGGCCCGTCAGAGGGCCGCCGTGACACCCCAGATGTCATTCATATAGCTGCGGATGGTACGATCGGACGAGAAAAATCCCGACCGCGCCACGTTCATCGCCGCCATACGGCCCCAAAGCGCGGGATCGGCATAGGCCCGGTCAACGGCCCCCTGCGCGGCGTGGAAGGCATCAAAATCCGCCGCCACAAGGAAGTAGTCATGGTGCCACACGCGATGCACCAGCCCGTGATAACGCTCAGGCTCATCGGGTGAGAAGCGGCCTTCGGCGATCATCTGCAACACGTCTTGCAGTGGTTTGCTCGCCTCGATCGCTTTGCGGGAATGTTCGGGGTCTTCGCGGCGCTTGATGACTTCCTCGGCGGTCAGACCAAACAGGAAGAAGTTCTCCGCCCCCACCTCTTGCAGGATTTCGACGTTTGCCCCGTCCAGCGTGCCGATGGTCGGCGCGCCGTTCATCATGAACTTCATGTTGCCGGTCCCCGACGCCTCTTTCCCGGCGGTCGAGATTTGTTCGGACAGGTCCGCCGCCGGGATCAGCCGTTCGGCCATGCTGACGTTATAGTT
>CALRPK020000249.1:0-4372 GCA_943370015.1 Paracoccus haematequi | reverse complement strand
CGCCTATGCGGGGGCAGTCGCGCGACGCTATCCGTGGCTGCGCGACTTTACCCCCATCAATGAGCCCATCACCACCGCCCGCTTTGCCGGGCTTTACGGGTTGTGGCATCCACATGGGCGCGATGAGGCCACGTTCCTGCGCTTCTCCTTCGGGTCGATCGAGGCAACCGTCGCGGCCATGGCCGCGATCCGCCGTCACCGCCCCGATGCGCGGCTGATCCAGACCGAAGACGTCGGGCGCAGTTTCGCCGCGCCCGAGTTGGCCGACCAAGCGGGTTACGAAAACGGACGGCGCTTTCTGGGCTTTGATCTTTTGTGCGGGCGGGTGGATGGCGACCATCCCTTCCATGCGCGCCTGCTGCGGGCAGGCATCCCGGAACACCGCTTGCAGGCGCTGGTCGAGCGGCCCTGTCCGCCCGATATCCTTGGGCTGGACCACTACCTGACTTCGGACCGGTGGCTGGACCCCGACCTTGCGGCGCATCCCCATGTGCGGGCGGGCAGCAACGGGCGGCAGGTCTATGTCGACGTTGCCGCAGCCCACCAGCCCGCCTTGCAGCCGCGATTGGGCGTGTTGCAGCGGTTGCGCGAATTGCACGGCCGCTATCATTTGCCCATCGCGGTCACGGAAAACCACAACGGCTGCACCCGGGAAGAACAGTTACGCTGGCTGATCGAGGCATGGAACGCCGCGCGGCAGGCCCGGACTGAAGGCGTGGACGTCCGCGCCGTGACCTCTTGGGCGATGTTCGGGGCCTATGACTGGAACTCGCTTTTGTGTGACCGAACGGGGTTTTACGAAAGCGGGGCCTTCGATCTGCGCCACCGCCCGCCGCGCCTGACGGCGGTGGGGCGGGCATTGGCAGGCCTTGCGCAGCAGGGCACATGGGACCATCCGGTGCTGGACGCGCCGGGGTGGTGGCATGAAGGCCCGGCTCCGGATGAGCCGCTATTGGCCGTCAGCGCCCCCCCCAGTTGGGGACCCGTGCTGGATGAGGCGTCGCTGATGCGGCGATTGCCCGTCCTACACGTGCCATCGCCGCCCACGACCGCAACCGCCGAGGCGCGCCTTGGGCATTTGCGGATCAAGGGCGAAGGCCGGGTGGACAGCCCGGCGATCCGCTTTGTCTGGCGGCAGGGCGGGCGTGACCGCTTGCAGGTGATGGCCGAACCGGTGACCGATATCGCGCGCGACACGGCGCTGCATGCGGTTCTGGACCTGATCCTTGACCAGACAGAAGGCGTCTTTCGCCTGTCAAAGCTGCAAGACGGCGGCCAATACCGCATCCTGCGCCTGTCCCCGCCAATCCGAGGCACGGTTGGTCACACCCCGCCGACATCGACCACACGTCGCCCCATTCCGGGACCGCAGCCCTTGCATACAGAACGATGGCGGGCGCGAGAGGGCGGTTTCGACCCCGAAACCCATCCTTAAGTCGGGAAGATATCTGAAAGTTGTAGGTGAGTTGCGGGAAGAAATTTCGTATCAGAGTTGAATATCGGAATGGATGGCGCTTTTGCCGACCGTTTCTTTAGCATATAGCAAGGAACAACCAACGTTTTAAGCCAATCTGTGCCGCTGTTAACGAATTTGATCATTATTTTAACGAGTGCCTGACCACAGACGGCGTTATCAGCACTGTGTAAGATTGAATGCAACGCTCGGACTTCCAGGCTTTCTTTGAGTATCACCCCGATCCCTGCCTGATGATCGACGTTCAGGGGGCCGTGGTGCGGGCCAACCCCGCCTTTGCCGCCTTGGCGGGGCGCGAGGTTGTGGCGGGCAGTCTGGCACTGGATCTGGTGCCGCGCAGCGAACGCCACGCTGTGGCCGACGCGTTTCGGGCGCTGGCGGGCGGGGCGGAAGAGGCGCGCTTTTCGGGGCATCTGCGCGGCGTGGCAGGGCGCTTGGAGTGGACACTGCGACCGGGGGCGACCTGCTGGCTGGCGTTCTTGCGGCACCGTCCGGGTGCTGCCTTGCGCGATGCGCTGACGGCGCGTGCGGTGGCGGATGGCAATCGCCTGCGCGCCACCTTGGAAGCCCTGCCCGACATCCTGATGGAATTCGACACCGAGGGGCGGTTCGTCAGCTTTCATTGCCCGCCTGCCATGGCTTTGGCCGTGCCGCCCGATGCCTTTCTGGGCCGCCGTATCGAAGATGTCATGCCCCCCGACGTGGCCGAAGTCGGTCGCCGCGCGATGGCACAGATTGATGCGACGGGGCGGTCATCGGGCCTGCGCTACACGTTCCCCGATCCCGTGACCAAGGCTGAGGCGTGGTTCGAAATCTCGGGCGCGGCGCGGCAGGAAGGGCAGGGCGGCTATCTGTTCTTGCTGCGCGACGTCACATCGCATGTCCACGCGTCCAAGGCCTTGCAGTATAATGCCAATTTGCAACAGGCCTTGCATGATCTTTCCCCCATCGGCATCACGTTGACCGACATGCAATCGCGCCGCCTTGTCGATGCCAACCCGGCATTTCTGGCCATGTCGGGGTATGACCGGAACGAGATCACGGGGCTTTCTGCCGACAGCATCATCGGTCCCGATGCCGTCGATGTGCGAAACATCGCGCGGCGGCAGATTCAGGAAACCGGGCGCTTCGGCCCGGTGGAACTGGATTGCATCCGCAGTGATGGCACGCGGTTTGCCGCCCGACTGTCCGGGGCGCAGATGACAAGGCGTCTTCCGGGCAGCGAAGAAGAGCGCCACTATCTGTGGACCCTGATCGAAGATGTCAGCGCCGATCACGCGCGACGCGACCGCCTACACCGCGCCGAACAGTTTGCCGTCACCGCCCGCCAGCAATTGCTGGGTGCGATTGAAAGCCTGAGCGATGGCTTCGTGCTTTATGATGCCGATGACCGTCTGGTGATGGTCAACGCGGCCTATCGGCGTCTCTATTCCGAGGATGAGGCGATCTCGCATCCCGGTAACCGCTTTTGTGACATCATCCGCCATTGCATCCAGCGCGGCGATTACGCCGATGCGGCGGGACGGGAGGAAGAGTTCTTTTCCGAACGCATGGCGCAGCACCGTGCCGCCTCGCAATCCGTGGAACATCGGCTGACCGATGGCCGCGTGGTGCGGATCGAAGAACGCGCGCTGCCCGATGGCGGGCGGGTGGGGCTGCATGTGCAGGTGACCGACCTGCACCGGGCCCGTGAGGCCGCCGAAGAGGCCAGCCGCGCTAAATCGGTGTTTCTGGCCCATATGGGACACGAAATCCGCACGCCTTTGGCCGGTATCCTTGGGATGACCGAACTTCTGATGGACAATCTGGACCGTCCCGAACATCTGACGCTGGCCCGTGCCGTGCATCAATCCGGTGAAACGCTTCTGACCATCCTCAATGACCTGCTGGACATGTCCAAGATCGAGGCGGGCAAACTGGACCTTGAAGCGGTGGCTTTTGATCCCGCCGACCTCGCCCGTGGGGTGGCCGCGCTTTATGAACTGCGGGCCGAGGCGAAAAGTCTGCGGTTCAGCTTGGACGTTGCCCTTGGCGCCATTGGCCAACGCTTGGGCGATCCGCACCGCATCGCGCAGATTTTGCACAACCTTTTGTCCAACGCGCTGAAGTTCACCCAAGCGGGCAGGCTGACGCTGTCGCTGTCGGGGGGACCGGCAGAATTGGTGTTGACGGTGCGTGACACGGGCATCGGCATGACGCAGGATCAGGTCGCGCGGATGCTGAACCCGTTCGAGCAGGCCGATCCGCAGACGACGCGGCGCTATGGCGGCACCGGGTTGGGCATGTCCATCGTTGCGCGGCTGGTCGATATGATGGCGGGCCGGATCGTGGTGCACAGCAGCCTTGGCACCGGCACCGAGGTGTCCGTCCATCTGCCGTTGCCCGTGGTTGAACCCCTCGCATCCGAATCCCCGTCGGCGCGGTCCGCCCCGTTGGATGCGTCGGTCTTGCGCGGGTTGCGAGTGTTGGCGGCGGATGACAATGAAATCAACCGCCACATGCTGAACGGGTATCTGGAACGCTTCGGCGTCATCGTCACGATGGTCGAGGATGGGGCAGAGGCGCTTTTGCGATGGGAGCCGGGGGCGTTTGACCTGATCTGTCTGGACATCTCGATGCCCGGTCTGGACGGACCCGCCGCGCTGCAACTGATCCGCGCCAAGGCCGAGGCGCAGGGGGCAAGGGTTCCCCCCGCCATTGCCATCACCTCAAATGCGATGACGCATCAGATTGCCGATTACATGGCGGCGGGCTTTGCCGCGCATCTGGGCAAACCCTTCCGCAAGGATGACTTGATCCGCGTGCTGGGCAGCCATGCGCCGCGCCAGGCGAAAGCCAAGGTCGGCGTGCCTGCGGCTTGAACTGCCGGGAGTGGGCAAAGCAAAAGGGCCGGGGATG
>CALRPK020000248.1:0-4383 GCA_943370015.1 Paracoccus haematequi | reverse complement strand
ACATGTACAAAGGCCCGGTCAGCATCAGCAGATTGAGAAACACCGAAAACACAACCGCCGCCACAAGCAACCCACGCCCCCCACCCCGAGCCCCCCGCAACTCCCCCATCCCACGCGCAAGCTCAATACGTCCCATGCCGTCCTGTCCCTACATGCTGTGCCGGTTCTGCCATCACGATCTTAACGTTCGCTTTCCACGCGCGCTGTCGGCTGGTCATTTCACAGGCAACGCTTCAGGGGAGGTGCGGTTGCGTCATCCGGAGAACACGGTCGCGCATTGTCTTGACCGGGTCATCGCACTACACCTTGTCTTTCATGCCGCACCGGTGCCATTAGGCCCAAGCTCCGCCCGGACATCAAAGAATATGACGTTGCACATTTCCTCCGCCGCGCGCGGCCATCGCTTTTTCACTGTCGCCTCTGGCCTTGCCCTGCTGGCGCTGACGGCCTGTGGCCCTGCGCCTCAGGTATCCGGCATAAATGACCCGCATGAGGCGACGAACCGAAAGTTCCATGAAGTGAACCGCACCGTGGACAAGGTGATCCTGCGCCCGGCGTCCAAGGCCTATGCGATTCTGCCGCAACCGGTGGAACGTGGGGTCGCGAATTTTGCCGACAATCTGGATACTCCCGGCGATGTGGTGAACAACCTGTTGCAGGGGCGGGTTGGTCCGGCCGCGCAGAACAGCTTGCGCTTTGCCACCAATACGATCTTCGGGCTGGGCGGGCTGTTTGACACGGCCACCGCGCTGGGTCTGCCGGGGGTTGAGACCGATTTCGGCGAAACGTTGCACGTCTGGGGCGCGGGCGAAGGGGCCTATGTCGAGGTGCCCTTCCTTGGGCCATCCACCACGCGGGATTTTGCGGGCACATTGGTTGATCTTGCGGCCAATCCGGTGCGTCTGGCCGTGCCGCAGCCGGAAAGCAATATCTCGACCGTGGCCAAGGCGGCCTCAAGGCTTGGTGATCGGGCGCGCTATTCCGAAACGGTTGAATCCATTCTATATGGAAGTGCGGACAGCTACGCGCAGTTGCGTCTGCTCTATCTGCAAAACCGCCGGTTTGAATTGGGCCAGACCGGCGGGGCGGCGCAGGACGGTGCCACGGGTGCCGAGGACGGCTTTGTTGACCCATACGAGGATCCCTATGGCCAGTAATCCCCATTCCCTTCGCCTGTCGCGCCGTGGTTTTGCGGTGGCCTTGGCCGGGGCTGCCGCCATGGCGCTGCCGATGCCCGCGCTTGCGCTGACGGTCGACGATGCCCGCGCGCTGATCGACAAGGCCGTGGCGGACGTCAATTCCATCATCGCCTCGGGCAAGTCCGAAAGCGCGATGTTCGGGGATTTTGAACAGATCTTCATCAAATATGCCGATGTGCCGGTGATCGCGCGTTCGGCGCTGGGGCCGGCGGCGCGCTCTGCCTCGGCAGGGCAGATGACGGCCTTTACCACCGCTTATCAGGGCTATGTCAGCCGCAAGTATGGCCGCCGCTTCCGCGAGTTCATCGGTGGCAGCATTGAGGTCGTCGATGCCAAGCCGCTGAAAAGCTACTTTGAGGTGATCTCTGTCGCCACGCTGAAAGGTGAGGCACCGTTTGACCTGCGCTGGCATGTGTCGGACAAATCGGGGCGCAACCTGTTTTTCAACATCATCATCGAAGGCGTCAATATGCTGGCGTCGGAACGGACAGAGGTTGGCGCGATGCTGGATGCGCGCGGCGGCGATATTGACGGGCTGATTGCGGATCTGAACGCGGTCTGACCTGTTCTGGTCTAAGGCAAACCAAAGGCCCTGCCGGTTGGCAGGGCCTTTTGCGTTTCAATTGTTGCCGTTGAACAGGTCGTTCAGCAAAGCCCCGACGGGATCATTCTGGCGCTGTTGTTCGGCACGCTCTGCCTCTGTCATCTCGGGCAGGGGGGCAGGGGCGGCGTAGGGGTCATAGGTCGGATCGGCGTAGGGATCGGCGGGCTGGGCCGCGTTGGGATCGGTGTAGCCGGGCGGCAGTGGTTGGGGTTCGGTGCCCATGGGCGGCGGGGCCAAGGGCGCGGGCACGATCAGCGGCAGGGGTTTGGGCGGCACGCCGTCATGCACGCGCACCATCACCTCATGCCAGATTTCAGCGGGCAGACCGCCCCCTGTCACGCCGGTCAAGGGGGTATTGTCGTCATAGCCCATCCAGACCCCGGCCACATAATCAGCGGTGAAACCCACGAACCATGCATCCCGGGCGGCCTGCGTGGTGCCGGTCTTGCCTGCAACCTGACGGTCGGCCAGACGGGCGCGCCCACCTGTGCCGGATTCGATCACCTGCGCCATCATATAGGTCAGCAGTTCCGCCGCCTCTTGGCTGATGACCCGTTCGCCCATGCCGCCTTCTTGCCCGATCAGGGGTTCGGACTCGCCCTGCAACTGCAATTCACGCAGGCCATAGGGCTTGACCGATGAGCCGCCGTTCAGGATGCCCGCATAGGCCCCGGTCATGTCGATCAGCGTCGATTCCGATGCGCCAAGCGCCAACGCAGGCCCGGCGGCGAGGTCGCTTTTCAGGCCGAATTTCGTGGCGATTTCGCGCACCTTGTCACGGCCTACAGCCTCGGACACTTTCACAGCCGGGATGTTGCGGCTTTCGGCAAGGGCTTGGGTCAGGGTGATCAGGCCCTTGAATTCCTTGTCGTAGTTGGACGGGGTATAGGGGCCTGATCCGGGAATGTTGATCGTCAGGGGGGTGTCTTCGACATAGTCAGACGGGCTCCACCCCAAGTTCAGGGCTGCTGCGTAAACGAAGGGTTTGAAGGCCGATCCGGTCTGGCGCAGTGCCTGTGTCGCGCGATTGAAACTGCCCGCCGCTTCGATCTTGCGGCCACCGACCATGGCGCGGACGGCGCCATCCGCGCTCATGACCACGATCGCGGCTTGGGCTTTGGACCCGTCCTTGATCTTGGTCGAAAAGACGTAATCCAGCGCCTCCTCGGCAGATTTTTGCAGGCGTTGGTCCAGCGTGGTGCGGATCACCACATCCTCGGTCGTTTCAGAGGCGAGGAAAGACGGCACGGTTTCCATGACCCAATCGGCGAAGTAGCCGCCCGATTTGGTGGCCGCTGCTTCGGACAATTGGGCGGGATGGGCGCGTGCCTCAGCGGCCTGTTCGGGGGTGAGGTAGCCCTGTTCCTCCATCAGACCGACGACGACAGCCGCCCGCGCTTGGGACCGTTGCAGGTTGTTGGTGGGGGCAAAGGTCGAGGGCGCTTTCAACAATCCTGCCAAAAGTGCGGCCTCGGCGGGGTTCACCTGATTGGCGGATTTGCCGAAATAGCGCTGCGCGGCAGCCTCAAAACCCCGCGCGCCCGCCCCCAGATAGGCGCGGTTGAAGTAGATCGTCAGGATTTCTTCCTTGGAGTATTTGAACTCCATCGCCATGGCGAAGGGGACTTCCTTCAGCTTGCGCCAGATGCCGCCTTGGCGGCAGTCGGATTCATAATCCGCCTCGGTTTTCCATTGCTTGGGGTCATAGGGGACGCCAAGGCACAGCAGTTTGGCCACCTGTTGCGTGATGGTGGAGCCGCCGTTGCCTTCCAAGGGGCCGCGCCCTTCGGACAGGTTGATGCGCACGGCGCTGGCGATCCCGCGCGGCGAGATGCCGAAGTGGCGGTAAAATCGCCGGTCCTCGGTCGCGACCACCGCGTCATGCAGATAGGGCGAGACGGTGTCGGCGGTGATCATCCCGCCAAAGGTTTCGCCGCGCCACGCGAAGACCTTGTCATTGCGGTCCAACAGGGTGACCGACCCGCGCGCACGGGCGTCGACCAGATCAGTGACGGGCGGAAGTTTGGCGTAAAAGAAGAAGATCACGCAGCCAAGGATCAGCCCGCCCACCACAGAGACGCGCCATGTGACGCCCCAGATCACACGCCAGATCAGCGACAGGATGCCAAGAAAGAACCCGACGATGGGGTTGTGATGCCGCTTTGGGGCAGGGCGGCGCGGCGTGCGTTTGCGCGGGGTGCCACCGCCCTTGCCACCAGTGCCCTTGCCGCCTGACCCACCACCGCCGCCCGTTGCGGCCTTGGTCGGTCGTGATGCTGAAAACCTGCGGTCCGCTACCAGCGGCCCGCGTCCATTGCCCGATACTGCCATGCTTGAACTGCCCGTCACGTGCGCGGTGTGTCGGGTCAATCTACCCCGCGCTGCATCGAATGTGGAGTGTCACCGCAGACGATTCGGATACGTGATGCGATTAAAAATTCGGCAAACGCTAAAACAAGTGCAAAAATTGTGCAATTTTGCCCGCAAACGCCGTCACGCCGCTCTCCCCAGCCTTGTGAAGCACCCTCGCGGCAAGCCCCTATGCGGAAGACGGACCCCAAGCCAAGGGTCCCGGCCATT
>CALRPK020000247.1:0-4394 GCA_943370015.1 Paracoccus haematequi | reverse complement strand
CCACCCCGCGCGCACCCCGCGCGCCGAGTTCTACACCTATTTCACGCTGATCTTCCTGTTCGCCATTCCGATCGCGGCCATCGTCTGGCTGTGGGAGGTGCTGCGCGACCGCCGCTTGCCGGTGCTGGGCCCCTTCGCCCGCGCCTGGCGCGAGGCCGGGGTGATCACGCCCACGATTTTCCGTCCCTGAAAGGGGATGTGATTTTTCCCGACGCGGTGCGCCCGCCCGTCAGGTGACAAGTTCGACATGGGCGGGAAGGCAACTTCCCGGCCATGGCGGAAATGCGGAACGGCATGACGCCCGACCGTTGCCCAGCCGCAGGGGATGCGGCTCAGTCTGACAATCCGGAGGATAGTATGGCTGATAAATCTGACCTGAGCTTCACAGGTCTCACCGATGAGCAGGCGCAGGAACTGCACTCTGTTTACATGAGCGGGCTTTGGCTGTTCGCAGCTATTGCCGTGGTCGCCCACTTGGCGGTCTACATTTGGCGTCCGTGGTTCTGAGGAGGATCAAGACATGTCGAAATTCTACAAAATTTGGCTGATCTTCGATCCCCGTCGCGTGTTCGTGGCACAGGGCGTGTTCCTGTTCCTCTTGGCCGCGATGATCCACTTGGTCTTGCTGTCGAACCCGGCCTACAACTGGTTTTCGATTGCCTCGGCGAAGTACAACTACGCTCCCGCAGCGACCGAGTAAGCCTGCACATGGTTGCGGGCGGACGGCCTAACGCTGCCGCCCGCAACCGATTTCCCAAGTATCATCCGGCACGATCCCCGGCCTCGCGCCCGGTGGGGGGTTGTCCCGCAACAGCGGAGACACGGGCATGGCATTGCTCAGCTTCGAACGAAAATACCGGGTGCCCGGTGGCACGCTGGCAGGCGGGAACCTGTTCGACTTTTGGGTCGGACCCTTCTACGTCGGTTTCTTTGGCGTCACGTCATTCTTCTTTGCCGCACTTGGCACGCTTCTGATCCTTTGGGGCGCGATCTTGCAAGGCACGTGGAACCCGTGGCTTATCTCTATCGATCCGCCGCCAGTCGAGATGGGGCTGGCCTTCGCCCCGCTGGCACAGGGCGGACTTTGGCAAATCATCACCATCTGCGCGATCGGTGCCTTTGTCAGCTGGGCCCTGCGCGAGGTTGAAATCTGCCGCAAGCTGGGCATGGGCTACCATGTTCCCTTTGCTTTCGGCGTGGCGATCTTCGCTTATGTCACACTGGTGGTGATCCGGCCGATGCTGATGGGCGCCTGGGGTTATGCGTTCCCCTATGGCATCTTCAGCCACCTCGATTGGGTGTCCAACACCGGCTACACCTATGGCAACTTCCACTACAACCCCGCCCACATGATCGCCGTGTCGTTCTTCTTCACCAACGCCTTGGCGCTGGCGCTGCATGGCGGCCTGATCCTGTCCGCTGCCAACCCCGAAAAGGGCAAGGAAATGCGGACCCCCGATCATGAGGACACCTATTTCCGCGATCTGATCGGCTATTCGGTCGGCACATTGGGCATCCACCGTGTGGGTCTCTTGCTGGCGCTGAACGCGGGCTTCTGGTCTGCGGTCTGCATCGTGATCTCGGGCACCATCTGGTTCGACCAATGGGTCGTCTGGTGGGATTGGTGGCTGCAGCTGCCGTGGTGGGCCGACATCGCAGGAGGCGTGAATGGCTGAGTATCAAAACATCTTCACCCAAGTCCAAGTCCGGGGCCCCGCCGAATTGGGGCTGGTCGAGGGCGTGGAACTGGGCAACCGGACCAAATCCGCCAGCTTCTCGAACCTTGCTGGCTGGCTGGGCAACGCGCAACTCGGGCCGGTCTATCTGGGCACGATGGGCGTCGTCTCGCTGATGTCGGGGGCGGTCTGGTTCATGCTCTGCGGCGCATGGTTCTGGTATCAGGCGGGGTTCAATCCGGCTGTCTTTGCCCGCGACCTGTTCTGGTTCAGCCTTGAACCGCCAGCCGAGGAATACGGTCTGGGCTTTGCGCCCCTGTCCGAAGGCGGGCTTTGGCTGATCGCGTCCTTCTTCCTTCTGGTCTCGGTCATCTCTTGGTGGGTGCGGACCTATCTGCGGGCGCAAGCCCTGGGCATGGGCAAACATGTGAGCTGGGCCTTTGCCAGCGCCATCTGGCTGTTCCTTGTGCTGGGTCTGATCCGTCCGGTCCTGATGGGCAGCTGGAGCCATGCCGTTCCTTACGGCATCTTCAGCCACCTCGATTGGACCAACAACTTCTCGCTCACCTACGGCAACCTGTTTTATAACCCCTTCCACGCGCTGAGCATCGCCTTCCTTTATGGATCGGCCCTGCTGTTCGCGATGCACGGGGCGACCATTCTGGCTGTCAGCCGTTTCGGCGGCGACCGCGAGTTGGAACAGATCGCCGACCGTGGCACCGCTTCGGAACGGGCTGCTTTGTTCTGGCGCTGGACCATGGGCTTCAACGCCACGATGGAGGGTATCCACCGTTGGGCGTGGTGGTTCGCGGTTCTCGTGACCTTGACCGGCGGCATCGGCATCCTCTTGACCGGCACCGTGGTCGACAACTGGTTTGTCTGGGCGCAGGAGCACGGCTACGCGCCGTTGCAATAAGGGAGACGGAACATGTCTGACGACTATTACTCGGAAAACCGTTCCACCAACCTGGTGTTCTGGGCCACGGGCCAGATGGCAAAGGGGATGCTCTACGCCGCCGTCTTCGTCATCGGGATCGGTCTGATCCTCTGGGCGATCTACGGTGTCGGGCTCCTTCTGCCCGAAGAAAGCAAACAGGCCCCGTCGCCCTATAGCGCGTTGGTGATCGACACGCAGGTCGAACTGGCCTGATCCAAAGCCGGGGGCGGGCGAAACCTGCCCCCGGTCCTTCCGTTCGGGCCATTTGCCGGCCCGGGCCCGCGGCTTTCCACAGCCCGGTTCCCTTCCTGTTGGCGACAGGAAACTGGTGCCGTGCCTGTCCCTGCACGGCACCTCTTTTCCCCAAAGGGGTCAGCACCATGGCACATCCCGACCGCAATACCCCGCTTTTGGACCGCGTCACCGCACCGGTCGACCTGAAGGGGTTCTCGGATCCGCAACTGACCGCCTTGGCGCAAGAGGTGCGGGACGAGACGATCCGCGCCGTCAGCCAGACCGGCGGGCATCTGGGATCGTCGCTTGGGGTGGTCGAATTAACCGTCGCGCTGCATGCGGTGTTTGACACCCCGCGCGACAAGCTGATCTGGGACGTCGGCCACCAATGCTATCCCCACAAGATTTTGACCGGACGCCGCGACCGCATGCCCACCTTGCGGCAGGCGGGGGGCTTGTCCGGTTTTACCAAACGGTCCGAAAGCGAATTTGACCCGTTCGGGGCGGCGCATAGCTCGACCTCGATTTCCGCCGCCCTTGGTTTCGCGCAGGGGCGCGAGATGGGGATGCCCGTGGGCGATTGTGTCGCCGTGATCGGCGATGGGGCCATCACCGCAGGCATGGCCTATGAGGCGCTGAATCACGCGGGCCACCTAAAGAACCGGCTATTCGTGATCCTGAACGACAATGACATGTCGATTGCCCCGCCCGTCGGCGCACTGCAGTCGCATCTGAACCGTCTGGCCGAAAAAGGCCCCTTCGCCGCGCTGAAAGCCGCCGCCGAAGGATTTGAGGCGCATCTGCCCGGCCCCGTGCGCGATGGCGCACGCCGCGCACGGGCCATCGTCACCGGCATGCCGGGCGGCGGGGCGAGCCTCTTTGAACATGTGGGCTTTGACTACGTCGGCCCCATCGACGGCCATGACATGGGCCAATTGCTGGCCACGCTACGCGCCGTGCGGGCGCGGGCGACGGGGCCGGTCCTGATCCATTGCGTGACGGTCAAGGGCAAGGGCTACGCCCCCGCTGAACGCGCCGATGATCGTTATCACGGCGTGGCGAAGTTCGACATTGCCACCGGGGCGCAGGTCAAGGCCGGCTCCAACGCGCCGAGTTATACCAGCGTTTTCGGCCAGCGCCTGACGGATGAGGCTGCACGCGATCCGCGCGTCGTGGCCATCACCGCCGCCATGCCGGGCGGCACGGGGCTGGACATCATGGCCAAACGCTTTCCGGCGCGAGTCTATGACGTGGGCATCGCCGAACAGCATGGCGTGACCTTTGCCGCGGGTCTCGCAGCAGCGGGCATGCGCCCCTTCTGCGCGATCTATTCCAGCTTCCTGCAACGCGGTTACGATCAGATCGTGCATGACGTCGCGCTGCAAAATCTGCCCGTGCGCTTTGCCATCGACCGTGCGGGTCTGGTGGGGCAGGACGGGGCCACCCATGCCGGGGCGTTCGACATCGGTTTTCTTGCCAACCTGCCCAACTTCACCGTCATGGCGGCAGGGGATGAGGCGGACCTCTGCCATATGATCGCCACCGCT
>CALRPK020000246.1:0-4398 GCA_943370015.1 Paracoccus haematequi | reverse complement strand
GGCCATCTGGAAGATCACCCAGCAAATCCTGATCCCCTTTATCCTTGGCCAGCTTTGCCGCCCCCTGCTGGCGGGGTTCCTGAACCGGCACAAACTGCCCCTGATGATCGTGGACCGGGGGTCGATCCTGCTGATCGTCTACGCTGCCTTTTCGGCGGGCGTCGTGGGCGGCATCTGGCACCTGCTGTCATGGGGCGCGATTGCGCTGGTGATCGCGCTCTGTGCCGCACTTCTGGCCGTGGTCATGGGGATTACCGCGCTGGCCGGGAAGATGGCAGGCATGCCCCTGCCCGACCGTCTGGCGCTGCTTTATTGCGGATCGACCAAAAGCCTTGCCACCGGATTGCCAATGGCAGGCATCCTGTTCCCGGCCAAAGACCTTGCGCTGACGGTGCTGCCCTTGATGCTGTTCCACCTGATCCAACTGACGGTGCTGGCGGTGTTGTCGCAGCGCTATGCGCGGCGGGATGCGTAATCCCTACCGCTTCACGCTGGCCGTCACATAATTCACCGACAGATCACGGGACGACAGGCTCCACCGCCACGACACCGGATTGAACACCATCCCCTTGCGGTCCACCGGATCAAGCCCGGCATTGCGGATCAGATCGTAAAGCTCATCCGGGGTGATGAACTTCTTCCAGTCATGCGTGCCCTTGGGCAGCCAGCGCATCACATGTTCCGCCCCGATGATCGCCATCAGGAAGGACTTCGGATTGCGGTTCAGGGTGGAACAGATCATCAGCCCGCCGGGTTTCAGCAGGGTCTGGCAAGCGGTCAGATAGGCCAGCGGGTCCGACACATGCTCCACCACCTCCATGTTCAGGACGACGTCGAAACGCTCGCCCGCTGCGGCCATATCCTCGGCGGTGGTGTGGCGATAGTCGATGGCCAGCCCGGACTGTTCGGCGTGCAGGCGTGCGACGGGAATGTTGCGCGGCGCGGCATCGGCCCCGACCACATCGGCCCCCAGCCGCGCCATCGGTTCCGACAACAGTCCCCCGCCACAGCCGATATCAAGGATGCGCAATCCCGCGAATGGCAGGCCTTGCGTCAAGTCCCGGTCAAACTCTGCCGCGATCTGGCTGGTGATGTAATCCAGACGGCAAGGGTTCAGCATATGCAGCGGTTTGAACTTGCCATTCGGATCCCACCATTCGGCGGCCATCGCCTCAAACTTGGCGACTTCGGCGGGATCAACGGTGGTCTGGGCAGTCATGGAGTCAGATTCCTTCCGTTTGCCTTTGGCGGCAGGGCGTTTCGGGTTATATAGGGCAGTGATGGAAACAAGATCAGGCCAAAAGCGCGCAGTCGAATACCTTTACCCGCCGATCGACCCGTTCGATCAGCGCGTGATTGATGTTGGGCCTGCCCATATCGGGGGTGACTCCGGCACGGGCCACCGCATCTACGTGGAACAATGCGGCAATCCGACAGGGATTCCCGTCATCGTGCTGCACGGCGGCCCCGGTGGCGGCTGCAGCCCGGCGATGCGGCGCTATTTTGATCCTGCGGTCTACCGGATCGTGCTGTTTGACCAACGCGGCTGCGGTCGGTCGCGGCCCCATGCATCCGTCACCGACAACACGACTTGGCATCTGGTCAAGGATATCGAGACCATCCGCCGCACCCTTGGCATCGACCAATGGATCGCCTTTGGCGGCTCTTGGGGGGCGACGCTGGCGCTGATCTACGCCATCACCCATCCCGACCGCGTGGCGCGCCTGATCCTGCGTGGCGTATTCCTGATGACAAAGGCCGAACTCGACTGGTTCTATGGCGGCGGCGCGGGGGCCTTCTTTCCCGACCACTGGCACCGCTTCGTCCAACCCATCCCTGAGGCTGAGCGCGACAATCTGATCGCCGCCTATCACCGCCGCCTGTTCTGCGGCAACCTGATGGAAGAAACCCGCTACGCCCGACTGTGGGCGAATTGGGAAAATGCGCTGGCCTCTATCCACAACGACGGCCCGATGGGGGAAAGCCCTTCGGACTATGCCCGCGCCTTTTCGCGGTTGGAGAATCACTATTTCCAGAACGCCGGGTTCCTGCCTTCGGATGGCTGGATCCTCGAAAACCGCGCCAAGATCGCGCATATCCCCTGCACCATCGTTCAAGGGCGCTATGACATGGTCTGCCCGCCGATTTCGGCATGGAAATTGGCGCATGGTTGGGCGGCCTGTGACCTGCGGCTGATCAACATGGCAGGCCATGCCCTGTCCGAACCCGGCATAAGCGAGGCTTTGGTGCGCGTGATGGATGGGTTGCGCTACGTCTAAACCGTCCGCCCCCGCGCGATCCGCAGGAATTCCACCAAGCGCCGCGCCCCTGCGGGATTCTCCGGTCGGTGAAACGTTTCTCGCGGGGTGCGCGCCAATTTCAGAAAGACCAGCAAACGCCCGCTTTTGCTGGCGCTGCGGTGATCGGTCGGATGTTTCGGCATAGCGCGCCCTCCCCAGGTCACCAAGGGCTTCGAAACGCCCATAGCGCCAGAAGGTTCCCCAAGTCCCGCGCTTGTCAGACCGCGCTGAAGCCGCCATCCACGAACAACTGCGCCCCGGTGACAAAATCCGCCTCATCCGAGGCGAGGAACAACGCCGCCCGCGCAATATCTTCGGGCTGGCCAAACCGCCCCTGCGCCGCCTTGATAGCGGTGTCCGAGACATCGACGCCATGCGCGGTCAGCTCTTTCACCTCACGCTGGCCATGCGGCGTGTCGATGAAGCCGGGGCAGATGGCATTGCAGCGGATGCCACGGTCACGGAATTCCACCGCGATGGCGCGGGCGAACATGTGGCAGGCCCCCTTGGTGGCGTCATAGAGCACCTCCATCGGCGTGGCATAAACCGCGCTGATGCTGGAGGTGCAGACGATGGCCCCTTTGCCCTGCGCCAGCATTTGCGGCAGCACGGCGCGGGTCATCAGATACATCGACTTCACGTTGACGTCGAACAGGAAGTCCCAATCCTCTTCCTCGGTCTCAAGGAAGGGTTTGATGACGATGGTGCCCGCGTGGTTGAACAGCACATTCACCGGGCCAAGCGCGGCGGATACGGCAGCGACCGCCGCCTCCACCTGATCCTTTTTCGAGACGTCAGCAGCGGCAAAGCTGACGCGATGGCCTGCGGCGGCCAGTTCATCGGCCAAAGCCTGCCCGGCGGCGGCATTGCGGTCGATGATGCCCACCGCCGCGCCCTCTGCCGCGAACAGAAGCGCTGCCGCAGCACCGCAACCCGTCGCCCCGCCCGAAATGATCGCCACCTTGCCGTGAAGCCGTCCGGTCATCGCCAATCCCCCTGTTTTGCCGCAGCTTAACAGTCCGCGCCGCAGCCTCAACCGCCCAGACGCGACACGGCCCAAGCCGCCGCGTCGGCAACGGTTGGGTCTGGGTCGGCGGTCAAGCGTAGGGCCACCGAGGCAAGCGCGGGCAGGCCCGAGTTGCCAATCGCATAGAGCACATTCCGCAGGAACCGATCCCGCCCGATGCGCTTGATCGGGCTTCCCGCAAAGCGCGCGCGAAACCCGGCATCGTCCAGCGCGGCAAGCTCTGCCAATTCCGGCGCGCCGACGCGCGGCTGATAGCCGATGTCCCGCGCAGCGGCGGCGAACTTGTTCCACGGACAGGCAGCAAGGCAATCGTCACAGCCATAGATGCGGTTGCCCATCAGGGCACGCAGGTCGGGATCGACCGGCCCTTTGTGTTCGATGGTCAGGTAGGAAATGCAGCGCCGCGCATCCAAGCGATATGGTGCTGGGAAGGCGTTAGTCGGACAGGCGGTCAGACAGGCGGTGCAACTGCCGCAATGGCTGACCTCGGGCGCGTCCTTGGGCAGGTCGAGAGTAGTGAATATCGCTCCAAGGAAAAACCAATTCCCCAGATCGCGCGACAAGAGGTTGGTATGCTTGCCCTGCCAGCCCAGCCCGGCGGCTTGGGCCAAGGGTTTCTCCATTACCGGCGCGGTATCGACGAACACCTTGATCTCTGCCGCCTCACCCGCCTTCGCGGCCTCATCCATCAACCAGCGCCCCAGCCGCTTCAGCCGCCGCTTGACCAGATCGTGGTAATCCTTGCCTTGGGCATAGACCGACACCGCCGCACGATCCGTCATCGCCAGCACGTCCCGCGGATCGGCCTCGGGCGTATAAACCTCGGCCAGCATCACCACCGACCGGGCCGCAGGCCACAGCGCCGCCGCTGACCCGCGCCACTCTGCCCGGTCCGCCATCCAAGCCATCTGCCCATGATGCCCCGCCGCCAACCATTCGGCCAAGCGTCCCGCCGTATCGGGCGTGGCATCCGGGGCGCAAACCCCCATCGCAGAAAACCCCTCGGCCAGCGCTTGCGCTGTCAAGGCGGCCTTCAACTCCCCGGCTTGTTTCATCTGTTCTCAAATATCC
>CALRPK020000245.1:0-4418 GCA_943370015.1 Paracoccus haematequi | reverse complement strand
GAAAACACCGCCGGGCGGATGCTGTCGCTGGATCAGTTGCCGACGCTGCCCGCCGATCTGGCGGCGTTGTTCTTTGGCGGGATTTCCCTTGTGAACGACCCTGCCGCCAGCACCTATGAGGCGTTGCAGGCCCGCGAAGCCCCGTCGCGCGTGACCATGATCGACCCCAACATCCGCCCCGGCTTCATCGCCGGGAAAGAGGCCGAATACCGCGCCCGGATCGAGCGGATGATCGCGCGGGCCGATATCGTCAAACTGTCGGATGAGGATCTGCACTGGCTGCAAGGTCCGGGCGATGTGGGGGCCTTGGCGCGTGGCATCGTCGCCAAAGGGCCCAAGGTCGTGTTCATCACCGAAGGCGCAGAGGGCGCGCGGGCGATCACGGCGACCGGCGAACGCTTCGTGCCGTCGCAAAAGGTCACTGTCGTCGATACCGTGGGCGCAGGCGATACCTTCAACGCGGGCGTGCTTTGCGCGCTGCATGAGGCCGGGGTGCTGACCAAGGCCGGTCTCGCCTCGCTGTCCGATGCCGTGCTGGATGCGGCCTTGACGCTGGGTGCCGCCGCTGCCGCTGTCACCGTCAGCCGTGCGGGGGCCAACCCGCCGTGGCGGAATGAGCTGTGAGGGCGGTTCTGCAACGCGTCAGCCGTGCCTCTGTCACGGTTGAAGGGCGGGTGACCGGCGAAATCGGCCCCGGCCTGATGATCCTGATCTGCGCGATGGAGGGCGATACCGACGCGCAGGCCGATCAACTGGCCGCGAAAATCGCCAAGATGCGGATATTCAAGGATGAGGCGGGCAAGATGAACCTGTCCATCCGCGATATCGGCGGCGCAGCGCTGGTGGTCAGCCAGTTCACCCTTGCCGCCGATCTTCGCGGAAATCGCCCCGGCTTTTCCACCGCCGCCAAGCCGGAAGAGGGCAAGCGTCTCTATGAGTATTTCTCAGCCCGGCTGCGGGCCGAGGGGCTGCCGGTCCAGAATGGCATCTTTGGGGCTGACATGGACGTCAGCCTGAACAATGACGGGCCGGTGACGATCTGGATGGACGTCTGATCACTTGAATGGATTGGACGGATCGTCGTTCAACACATCGCCACACTCACCCAGTGCTGCAATGGATGCGCTGGACCCCATCAGCGAGTAATCCTTCACCCCTTCGCCGCCGTCATCCATCAGGTAAAGCCGCGATCCGCGTGCGACCTCTTTGATGAAACCAAAGGCCGCGTCATCATCCCCCAGCGTGAACAGCACCGAGTTTTCGTAAAGATCGGCATCGTTCAGCGTCCAAGGCGAGCGTCGGTCAATCGCGATCATCAGATCGGCGGTGCCTTCTTCGAATTGCCAATCGTCGGAGTAGAATTGCAGTTTGACCGTCTGATCCTGCAACACCCACAGCGAAAAACTGTCACCGGGGGCAGAGACTTGGGCCACACAGCCAAAGCTGCCGTCGTCAAAGGCCACGGCTTCCACAGTCCAATGCTTGTGGGAGAAGACCACCTCTGACTGTGCTTCAGCCAGAACGGGAGCCGTGAAAGACGGCATGAACATGAATGCGGAGAGACCGCAGAAAAGTGCCTTTTTCATCAAATCACCATCATCAATCCGGGCCGCGTGAAAACTGGGCGGACCCAACATCCGAAGAGTGCAATCCCAAGGGTGATTCAGGCAAGCGCGCAATGCACGGCGCGGTATCAGGGACCGCACCGTGCTGAGTCAGGGTGTCAGTCCGCGAATTCCCACGGCGTGATGAAGCCGCCGATGGCCGCCTGCACTGCGTCCTTGGACGGGTTGCCACTGTGGCTGACACGGGCGACAAGACCGCGTTTCTTATCTTCGATCACCTCGACCACGCGGGACGACAGGCCCGCTTTGGACAAGGCCTCGTCATAGATGCGGCGGATGGCCAGACGGCGAAGATCGGGTTTGAACACCTTTCCCACGGCGGTCTTGGGCAGTTCGGGCAGGATTTCGATATGCTTGGGCTGGGCCGCGCGTTCATGGATGTGCGTCTGGGCATAGGCCAAGAGGTCTTCGATACCGATGGACTTGCCTTTGACCAGTTCGACATAGGCACAGGGCACCTCGCCCGAGTGCAGGTCAGGCTGGCCGATGGCCCCGACAAAGGCCACGGCTTCATGTTTCATCAACCCTTCTTCGATCACGGCGGGGTCGATGTTGTGACCGCCACGGATGATCAGGTCTTTGGCCCGACCCGTGATGTAAAGATACCCGTCCGCGTCGATCCGGCCCAGGTCGCCCGTCCGCAGGAACCGCCCTTCGGCGAAAAGATCGCGGTTCTTGTCCACCTCGGTATAGGTTGATCCTTCGAACACACCGGGGTTTGCCACGCAGATTTCGCCCACCTCATCCACATCGCAATCGCGGAACCCTTCGGGCGTCTTTTGCAGGATGCGGACATGGGTATGCGGAAAGGGTATCCCCACCGACCCAATCTTCTTGGTCCCCCCCGGCGGGTTGACCGAGACAAGGCAGGTGCATTCCGTCAGGCCGTAACCTTCGACGATCTCAATCCCCGTTTCCTTCTTGAACCGGTTATAGAGTTCCACCGGCAGCGGGGCAGAGCCGGAGAACGCGTTCTTCAGGCTGGAGATATCGGCGTTGATCGGGCGCTGCATCAGCGCGGCAAGCGCGGTGGGCACGGTGATCAGATAGGTCACCTTGTAGCGTTCCACCAGTTTCCACAGGTTGTCGAACACGCCTTCGCCGCGATAGCCCGCCGGGGTGGGGAACACCACATGCGCGCCCGAGGCGATCATCGACATCAGGATCGGATAGGCCGCAAAGACATGGAACAGCGGAAGCGGGCAGAGCACCGTGTCGGTTTCCTTGAACAACAGCCGCGCGCCAAGCCAGCCGTTATAGACCATGCCCGACACCTTGTGCTGCGCCACCTTGGGCATGCCCGTGGTGCCGCCCGTGTGGAAATAAGCGGCGACGCGGTCGGTCTTGGCATCGGTGAAGGTCAGCCGGTCCGCAGGGTGCTTGGCCATTTCGCTGGCAAAGCTCAACACATTGGCGGAATGCGACGTGGGGTTTTTCGGACGGATCAGCGGCACGATCAGACGCTTAGCCCCGGTGAGGTAGGGAACAAGGTCCACCTCGACCACGGCCTTCACGCCCGGCGCGTGGCGCACAGCCTCGGCCACCTTTTGCGGCACATCGGTCTTGGGGAAGCCCTTCAGCGTCACCACGACCTTGGCCTTGGTTTCGCGCAGGATGGCGCTGATCTGTTGCGGTTCCAGCAAGGGGTTGATCGGGTTGACGATCCCTGCGACGGCCCCGCCCAGCAGCGTCACGGCGGTTTCAAGGCAATTGGGCAGCACATAGGCCACCACATCGCCTTCGCCCACACCAAGACTGCGGAACATATTGGCGGCCTGCGTCACCTTACGGTGCAGGTCCGACCATGTCAGGGTAATGGCCTTGTCCTGCGGGCCAGAGAAGATTTGATAGCTGATCGCGGGCCGTGCGCCATGGGCATCACGGGCGCGGGTCAGGAAATCATACATGCTGCGGGCAACGTCGCGTTGCTCCCACGGCTGTTCGTTCTCGATGGCCTTGATGTCGGCCAGATTGGCGAAAGTCCCCATCTTCTCCTCCCGAATGCGCCCTCTGTGACCGAAGGCTTCAGGCGAAGATGCGGATGAAAGGGCGCGCTTACAAGATGGGCAGGACGCGGAAACGCAACGTCAAAACCCAGTCACGCCTGCCCATCCGTGAATTGCAAGCGAGCGAGACGCGCATAAAGCCCGCCTTGCGCCACCAATTCATCATGGCTGCCGATGGCGGTGATGCCGCCTTGGTCAAAGACCACGATGCGGTCGGCGCGTTTCACGGTCGCCAGACGGTGCGCGACGACCAGCGTGGTGCGGCTTTCTGACAGCCGTTCCACCGCCGCCTGCACCGCCTGTTCGGATTCCGCATCAAGGGCTGAGGTCGCCTCGTCAAGCAGCAGCACGGGCGCATCGCGCAGGATGGCACGGGCAATCGCGATGCGCTGGCGCTGGCCACCGGACAGCATCACGCCGCGTTCGCCCAGATAGGCGTCATAGCCATCGGGCAGGGCGGTGATGAAGTCATGTGCAGCGGCGGCGCGGGCGGCTTCTTCCACCTCGGCATCCGTGGCATCGGGGCGGCCAAAGCGGATGTTGTCGCGGGCTGAGGCGGCAAAGATCACCGGGCTTTGCGGCACCAGCGCAATGGCGCGGCGGAAATCGGCACGCGACATATCGGTCAGCGGGATACCGTCCAGAGAGATGACGCCACTTTCAGGATCATAAAACCGCAGCAAGAGTTGCAGGATCGTGGTCTTGCCTGCACCTGACGGTCCGACCAGCGCCACCGTCTCTCCGGGGCGGACAGTCAGGCTGACGTTGGTCAGGGCGCTGACCTCTG
>CALRPK020000244.1:0-4424 GCA_943370015.1 Paracoccus haematequi | reverse complement strand
CATTCGACACGCCAGACCCGGATGACATCACAGTCAGGGTTGCAACCCGTTCGGTCGCGGGAAGCCGCAGCCGTGTCGGACTGACGCTGAATTCATCGGCATACACGGCGGTGGTCGCCAATGTCGCGGTCAGGGCAAGGGATGCGATGAAGCGGATCAATTGGGGTAGGTCAGCGTCATGACCACAGAGTCCGAATAGCTGCCGATTGTGGCAGTGACCGGAACCGTCGTTGTGGCGTAAATCTGGGCGGAATAGGTCAGGTCGCCGTTGTCGGTCAATGGCATGCCGGTATCGGTGACAATCGCCGTCGACCCCGAGGTCAGCGTATAGGGCAGGAATTCATTCCCCGTCGTCAGTTTCATCCGGCGCGGCACGACGTTGGCCAAAGCATTGCTGCCCACACCGATATTGACCGTCGGTAGCCCCGACCCCCCGTTGCAGGTGACGGTGATGGTGGCCGTATCGCTTTGGATGGCGGTTGTGAACGCGTCTGTCGGAAAAGTCAGAACACCAGAGTCAATCGTGCACGTCCGCACGACATTCAAGTTCACCGTCAGTGTGTTCGTTTCTGTATCTGCGAAACTTGCAGAACCACAAACGAAAGCGGCCAATATCCCCAAGGGGAGGCTCAATCGAACGGACATGTCGGTGCTTTCTGTGCCGAGGGCGTGCTGCCCTCGCGGTATCGCAAAGATGTCAATGCGACTGCAGAGCGATGCGCCTTGCCGCGGCACATGTCAATTTTTGTCTCTTGCCACCCCGAAGTTACTTCCGATGCTGTGCGACAAAGCAAGTTTACGCATCTGTTGGAAAAATGTTTCCGCCAAAACACCTTACAAGCATCGCGCAGGGCCCTGCTCATGCTGACAGCTTTTGAAGATCACTTCGATGCCGTAGCGGTCAAGGCCTCGGAGATGGACCCCGAGACCGGGGTCGTCACCATGCGGCGGCGGCCACGGAGGGTGGCTTCATTCGGCACCTGCGGCAAGGGCTGCGCCATAGGCGGCCGGACTTCGCGGACGGAATGGGACGACAAATCCAAGGTAAAACGCATCAGGTGCAGCACTGCGTTGCTTGAGCCAGAAGACGACACGTCCTTTCGCGCTGACGTTGCCCCAACTGCCGGATGACATGGACCAAGCGCGACAACTTCCTGCCAATGCGCCGGAACAAACAAGACCCTGCGCTATTGTTCGCCTGTGACCCGAAAGCGTAGCGAGATGAGCGGGGCCGTTAGATCTTGGAGGTCGTCAAGATGGATCGCATCAGATGGCACCGCGTCCAGCGATGCGTCACTGTTTTCTTGAACAATACACGCTGCCTTTCCCGAATGCCCAAACCACACGTTCCTGTCTGATGTCAGAAAAGATTTATGACGCCGTGATCGTTGGCTCGGGAGCGGCGGGGAGTTTGGCCGCCAAGGAATTGACCGCGCAAGGGCAAAATGTGCTTTTGGTTGAGGCAGGCCCAGAGATCGGGCCAAAAGATTTCAACCCGCGTCGCAAGCCTGCCACGCGCAGGCCTATCATGATCTGTGACCGCATGACCGCGACGTTGGCCAGCCAGCATGTGCAGTCGCGCGCAGCGTCATTTCGCGGGGCATTCAGGAAATTCTACGTCAGCGATCGCGAGAACCCCTATACGACACCAAAGGATGCACCGTTCATCTGGATCCGGGGCAGGCAAGAGGGCGGGCGAATGCACACCTTTGGTCGGGTGCTGCTGCGCTGGACAGACGACGACTTCAAGGCCTACTCACGGGCGGGGCGCGGTGTCGACTGGCCCATCGGCTATGCCGACCTTGAACCCTATTTCGCTGAAATCGAAGCCTTTCTTTGTTGAGTTCCACCCAGAGGTGACCCATTTGGGCGCGTAATTTCCATTGAGAATTGACCCATGTGACCCTTCCCTCAAGGCAGTGCGCCGCGGGGGACAATGGAGTGATCAACATGGAACTTTTGAACGTGATCCGACGTATGTCGCTGCGACTGGAGCTGCCGATCCGAGAGATTGCACGACGAACTGGTCTCTCACGCAATACCGTCAAGAAGCATCTCAAGGCCGATACGATCGAGCCGAAGTTCGCCATTCCGGACCGTCCGAGCAAGCTCGACCCTTTCTGGACCACGGGGGGCTGAAGATCTGATACGCTGGACGGGCCTTGCATGGAGAAAGCACCATGACGTCCCGAGGTCCCTACCGTCGCCATTCGACACCGTTCAAGTTGCAGCTCTGCCACGACATCAGATCTGGCATCATCGGGCGGTGTGATGCGCAGCGCACCCGCACCCGTCCCCTCTACTCCCCGACCCTTGCCCTGATCCATTCCGCGGTCGTTTCGATCCATTTCCGAGCGACGGGGATGGGCACGGCCTGGTGGCCGTAGGCGCCGATGATGTGGACGGTTGGCGAGGCGCAGGCCTCGGACAGGGCGGCGTCGAGGGGACGGTCGAGGCGGTAGAAGCGGCTGAAGGTGCGCGCCCAGGTGAGGTCGGGGGCGAGGGCGAGGAGCATCGAGGTGGTGATGATGCCATCAGGTAGGTGGGGGTGGCCGGTGGCCTTTCCGGCAAGGCAGAGGTCGGCACCGATGAAGACGGGGGACCAGAGGTGCAGCAGGGGTGCTGCGGCGAGGGTGTCGGGGCTGGGCCCGGCTTTGGCGTCTTCGATGGCCTGAAGGGCCTTGCGGAAGTTCTGGCGCTGGCCCGAGGTCAGCGGGGGCTGGGTGTCGGTCATGATGGCTGCCCTTTGTCGATGAGGATGCGGCGCGCCGGGGGCGGCGTGCTGGTCTGGTGCAGGGATAAGGCGGTGGATCTGTGCGGTGGCTCGGGACCATTCGGCCCTGCGCTCAGGCCCCACCTTCACGCTTCGGTGTCGATCAGGCAGAGGTCGATCAGCGGGTGGTCGCCGGGGAAGCGGTGTTCGCGGGGGTAGCCGATGGAGATGTTGCGGATCTCCGTGCCCCGCACGGTTGCGGTCAGGCGGCGGTGGGAATGACCGAAGAACCAGTAGTCGGGGCGGTGACGAGCGATGATCTCGCTGAGGTCAGAGTGGAACGCGGCGGTCAGGGCATCCATACTGCCTGCCGTCGAGGGATGAGGTCCGTGATGGGTGATGATGACGGTCTCGCCCTCTGCGCCAGCAAAATGCGGGGTGGAGAGCGCGGCCTCCAGCCAATCGCGGTGGTCCTGATGCAGGGCCAGCAGGTCATCGGGGCGGATCAGCCGCCCGCGCGCACCGCCGGGACTGCCGCCGGTGGTGATCAGGCGGTAGTCCATCATGTATCGCGTGGCCTCGGCCATCGCCGTCGCAGGATCGCCGGTCAGCGCGAAGTCGGTCCAGAGCGTGCAGCAGAAGATCCGCGTCTTGCCATGCCGCAACTCGCGCTTTTGCGCATAGATCATGCGGGCGGCTTCGGTCATCGCCTGCAGCAGGACCTCGGACGAGAGGTCGTAATGATAGAAGTCGTGATTGCCGGGAAACAGCGCGATGCGCTTGGCCGGCAGAAAGCGGGTCAGGTGTTTGAGCGCCATGGGCCAGTTCAGACTGGGCATGTCGATCAGGTCCCCCGCGACGATCATCGCGTCGATGCCCTTCCAATCCAGACGATCAAGGCCATGATCGACAAAGGGGTCGCGCCCGGCGCGGATGAAGTGATCAAGATGCAGATCGCCGATGACGATCAGGCGACCGCTGCGGTGGGGCAGGATGACGGGCGGCAAGGCGGGGAAGCGGTTGGTCATGGGGTGATCCTTCTCAGGGGCCGCGCCGAATGGGCGGGGCGGGATGGGTTGGGCGGAACGGTTGGACAGTTGGACAGTCGGATTGCGCGGAGACCGTCACCCGGCCTCGGGCGGCGTGGGCGCCATGGGGTCCGGGCGCGGCGCAATCGGGAAGGGCAGGATCTCGCCCATCTCCTGCGCTTCGGTCTCGGGGTCATAATCGCGGATCAGGCGCAGCCAGGTGGTCAACTCCTTGCCCGTCACCTCGCCCTCTCGCAGCAGCACCTCGGCCAGCGCTTCGACCAGCACCGGCAGTGCGGCGATCTCTTCCCGCGCCAAGGCCAGCGCGCGGTCAAGATGCGCCTCGACGCGCAGGGCAAGGGCGGGATCGGTGATCAGCAGCGCCTCCGGCGCGCCGTGCCAGGTCAGGCCGGATTGGCCCAGACCGGTCTGCGCCTCGATCTGGCAGGCCAGCCGTGTGGCCAGCGCAAGGTCGCTGTCCTGCCCGCCCCCCGACCCGGCAGAGGCGTGGCCGAAGATCACCTCCTCCGCCGCGCGACCGCCCAAGAGAAAGACCAGCGTGGCATCAAGATCGGCCCGCCGCTTTTGCGTCAGACCTGACCAGAGCACATGGCCGCCGTCGCGGTCGAGCACGATGCGGCTGATGGGCAGGCCCAGACGGGCGGCGATGGCGGCGTGACCGG
>CALRPK020000243.1:0-4425 GCA_943370015.1 Paracoccus haematequi | reverse complement strand
GGTCGACGCCTTTGCGTCGACGACCGGCGCTTTGGGCGACCGCCTGATCGCCGCCCTGCGCGCTGGCCGCGCTGCGGGGGGCGAGGCCGGGCCTGTGCATTCCGCAGGGCTGTTGATGGTGGATCGCGAAACTTGGCCCTGCGCCGAACTGCGGGCCGACTGGACCGATCCCGATTGCCCGATCGAGGCCGTTGCCCGCGCATGGGAGGTCTATGCGCCCCAAATGACCGCCTATCTGCAACGCGCCCGCGACCCGCGCGAGGCCCCGTCATATGGCGTTCCCGGCGATGACGGCAGTGCGTGACGCTTGCCAGCAGCGGCGTTAACCTGACGTCATGCCGCTGCGAGTCACCCTGCGCCAATTGGAATATCTGATCGCTGTCGCGGAATGCGGCTCTGTCGCCTTGGCGGCAGAGCGGTGCCATGTGTCCTCGCCCTCTGTCTCGGCCGCCGTGGCGCAGGTCGAAGAGGAATTCGGGCTGCAACTTTTCATCCGCCGCCACGCGCAGGGGCTTTCCCTGACCGAAGGCGGTCGACGCTTTGTCGATGCCGCGCGCGAGGTGATCGCCGCCGCCACCCGACTGACCGACACCGCAGCCGAATTGACGGGTGAGGTGGGGGGGCCGTTGTCCATCGGCTGCTTGCTTACGTTTGCGCAAGTCATGTTGCCGCGCCTGCGCCGGGGTTTTGCCGCGCGCTTTCCGGCGGTGGAGTTTCGCCAAAGCGAAAGCGATCAGGCCGCCTTGTTCGAAGGCCTGCGCGGGGCAAGGCTGGATGCGGCGCTGTCTTATGACATGGAGATTCCCGCCGATCTGTCCTTCCATCCCCTGTTGACGCTGGAACCCTATGCGCTGTTGCCCGTGGATCATCCGCTGGCGGGGGGCGCTTCGGTCAGTCTGGCCGCATTGGCGCCTTATCCGATGGTGCTGCTCGACCTACCCTATAGCGCGGGGTATTTCCTGTCCCTTTTCACCGACAACGGCCTGCGCCCGCGCATCGCCGAACGCACGCGGGATATCGGGGTGATGCGGGCGATGGTGGCGAATGGTTTTGGCTATTCCATCGCCAATATCCGCTTCGGCTCGGACCGTGCGCCGGATGGCACCCAGATGGTGCATGTCCCGCTGGAGCCACCCTTCAGGCCGATGCAGATGGGATTGATCCTGCCGCAAGGGCCGCAACGCCGCGCGGTGGCGGCCTTTCTGGACCATTGCCGCCAGACGGTGACCGCCGATCTTTTACCCGGCTTGGCGTCGCCCAAGGGCTGAGGCCGTCTTGACCCTGCCGCCCACGCGCATAGATGGCGGGACGACAGGAGAGATCATGACCAAAGCCGCCCTCATCGTTGCCCACGGCCAGCCATCCGACCCTGCGCCTGCTGAGGCGGAGCTTGCCGCCTTGGCCGCGAAGGTGCAGGCGCTGATGCCTGATTGGCGTGTGGCATCGGCCACCTTGGCGGCACCCGGCGCGCTGGCGGATCGTGTGGCTGAACTTGGTGCTGTGGGCATGGTCTATCCCATGTTCATGTCAGGTGGCTGGTTCACCCGCACCCATCTGCCCACCCGTCTGGCCGAGGCAGGGGGGGCTGCGTGGCGCATCTTGCCGCCCTTCGGCGAAGATACTGCCGTGCAGGCGCTGACCGTCACCTTGGCGCGCGAAGCCGCCGCGCTGCGGCCCAAGGCCGGGGTGGAAATCCTGCTCGCGGCGCATGGGTCGTTCCGCAGCACCGCCCCGTCCGAGGTGGCGCGCGCGATGGCAGACCGCATTCAGGACGAAACGGGCTTTTCCCGCGTGACGGCGGGTTTCATCGACCAATCCCCGCGCATCGCCGAGGTGGCCACGGGCTTTGCCCCCGGCAGTATCGTGCTGCCCTTCTTTGCCGCGCGCGGGGGCCATGTGATTGACGATCTGCCCCAAGCGCTGGACGAAGCCGGTTTCGATGGGATGGTTTTGCAGCCAGTCGGCTTGGATTGTCGGGTTCCCGCGCTGATAGCGGCAGCGCTGCGGGCGGGGGTTTAGACCGCTTCTTCCACCATGCGGTCAGCATCCTGAACCAGAATGGCACGGGTTTCGGACCAGAGCCGGTCCAGACGCGCAAGGTCTAGGTCCAGCCCGGCCAAATCGCCCCGATCCAGCCGCTGTTGCAGGCCCACCAAGGACTCCCGCAGGCGCACCGTGCCAAAAGCCCCACCCGTGCCAGCCAATTGGTGGCATTGCGCTGCAATCACAGCCTCGCGTCCCGCGACGGGGGCAGCATGGATCAAGGCCATCGTGTCATCGCCATCCACGATCAACCGCTTGACCAGCCCGGCCGCCGCCATGGCACCGATCTGTTGGCGCAGGTCGCACAGGGCGCGGCGGTCTACAACCGCCCCGACCGCGTCGGCAGCGGCTGTGGGACGGACGGTCAAGGCGGCCGGGGCGGCCTCAATCGCCGACGGGTCTGCCGACAGCGCGGCAAGCAAGTCAAGGCGGCCAATGGGTTTGGTCAGCGTGGCATCGGTTCCGGCAGCACGGAATTGCGCCAGTTCTTCGGGCAGGGCATGGGCGGTCAACGCAAGGATACGGGCCTGACGGGAGGCTCCAGCCGCGCGGATGCGTCGCGTTGCCTCAACCCCGTCCATGCGCGGCATGGAGATATCCATCAGGATCACGTCAAAGGCACGCTCCGTCGCCAAGGCAACACCTTCTTCGCCGTCGACGGCCTCGGTCACGTAATGGCCTGACCCCTCAAGATAGCGACGCAGCAAGAAGCGGTTGATTTCATTGTCTTCGACGACCAGCACGTTGCATGGCGCCAAGGTTTGCGTGCTTGGGGCGGGCAGCGCAGGGGCGGCAGGCCCGGCGTCGTCTTCCTCGACCACGGTCAGGCTCGGCGGGGTCAGGTGGGGTTCGCCATTGGGCTGCGTTGCTGCGGGCAAGGGCAGGCGCAGCCAGAATAGACTTCCTTCACCCTCTTCGCTTTCCACACCAATTTCACCGCCCATAGCCTCGACCAGACGGCGCGCGATGCCAAGGCCTAGGCCGGTTCCGCTGGTGACGCGTTCATAGCGCGTGTCCAGCGTGACGAAATCCTCGAATATCGTGTCGATCTGATCTTCGCGGATGCCGATCCCCGTGTCGATCACCCGAACCTCAACCGCCCTTTTGCCCTGCAACGCTTCCACCGGGGGGAGGGCTTCGGTTTCCACGGTGATGATCCCGTCCCGGGTGAATTTCACTGCGTTTCCGACAAGGTTCAGCAAGACCTGCCGCAGACGTTGCGGATCACCGGCAACAATCCCCACGGGTCCGTTGATCGGGGTCAGGATGATCCGCGTGCCCGTGGCCGCTGCCAATCCCGCCTGATTGGCGATCACCTCTTCGACCAAGGTTTCAAGATCAAAGGACTGCGCGGCAACCTTCATCATTCCCGCTTCGGCGCGGCTGATATCAAGGACCGAGTTCACATGCCCCAGCAAAATCTTGCCGGAGTTTTCCATTGCCTGCAAAAGCTCGCGCTGGTCCGCGGTCAGCGTGCCATCGGCCAAGAGGTTCAACGAACCCAGCAAGCCGTTCAGGGGGGTCCGCATCTCATGGCTCATGACGGCGATGAAGCGGGCCTTGGTCTTTTCCCCGGCAAGGGCGCGGTCCAAGGCCTCTTCCAACTCGGCCTGCGCGCGGCGGCGGTCGGAAATGTCGCGCACGAAAGCCACGATCAGGCGCGGGTCATCGGGTTGGGTCACCGCAATGGACACTTCGGCGGGAAAGGCGCTGCCATCGGCGCGGCGGCCATCCACCTCGATCCGCAATGACCCGCGCCCGGCCAATGCGGTTTCCTCCAGCGCTGCGACCAACATGCGGCGCTGGCCGTTTCCACGCGGTGCGGCGAACAGATGCTCCAGCGCGTGCAGTCCCAGCGCGGTTTCGCGCGACAGGCCAAAGATGCTTTGCGCCGCCGGGTTGAACTCTTGGATGTAGCCGGACCGATCCGTCACCACGATGGCATCGGCAGAGTTGGCGACAATGGTCGACAGCCGCCCGCCCGTTTCGCGCAAGGCCTCGGCCCGCGAGGCGGCGGTGCGATACAGCCGCGCTGTCCCGACCGAAAAGGTCACCAGCATCAGCATCAGCAAGGTCGTCACCCCTGCCAAACGCAAAAGCGTGGCAGAGATTTCGGCGCGTTCCCCGTCCGATTGCGCGGAAAATTCCGCCAAGGATTTCAGCGTCATCGACCGTGAGGCTTGGCGCAGTGTCGCGGCACCCGCCTCTAACCGGCCCAAGGCCGCCGCAAGCGTCGCGTCACCGCCGTCGATCAGCGGCACCGAAGAATCAAGGATGCTCCGGATCGTCTGCACATCTTCCTGATACTCCGGTTTCTTCAGTTGCACGCCGTGGATGTCGCTGCTTTGCAACATGGCGATCCGGCTGAAATAGACGTTGAAC
>CALRPK020000242.1:0-4433 GCA_943370015.1 Paracoccus haematequi | reverse complement strand
CGGGTTCAACCCGTCGCCCGCAGGATCGCGCCAGAGGCGGGCCGGGAACTCAACCCCGGCGACGATCAGCCCCGCCCCAAGGCTGACCCCTGCCTGCGCCAGAAGGGTCAGGCAGGTGGCGTCCTTGTCCAGCGCCTTTTCCGGCCACTCGATCACCAGCCGGTCCCGCGCGCGGGTCAGGGCCACATAGATCAGCTTGCGCGCCTCGGCCTCGGCGGTGGGCTGGCGGTCGGCAAGGAACACCGCCCGCTGTTCGGGGGTAAAGAGGCGCGGGGTGTGGATCAGCCGGGCCGTGTGCAGCACCCGCGACAAGTCCGAGAAATCGGTGAACAGGGCGCGGGTGGTGTTTTCGCGTTCGCCCACCATTCCGTCCAGTTCGCAGACCACGACCACGGGCCATTCCCGGCCCTTGGCGGCGTGCCAGGTGACGATCTCGATCCCCGGGACGGCGCCCCCGCCGGGGTCAGGGTGGCGGTCGAAGTCGCGTTCCTCCAACCGGCTGGCCAGCCAGCCCAGAAACACCCGCGCCCCCCGTCCGTGAAACCCGGCAGCGGCCATCATGTCCGGGTCCGAGGTATCGAATTCGTCAGTCAGTGCCTCGAGCCTGGCCAGATCAGCCAGCGCCTGCGCGGCATCGGGCAAGGCTTCGGCCCAAGGGCGCAGATGGGCGGTCACCTTCAGGCAAAGGTCGCTCACCGTCCAGCGCGGCGCTGCGGCGGCAAAAGCAAGGATACCGTGCAGCGATGGATGGTCGGCCAGGGCGCCATCCGCCAGCAGGCGCAAAGCTTCATCAAGTGCAAGTGCGGCAGGGCCAAGCGTCAGGACCACACGGGGGGCATGGGCATCCTGCGGATCGGCGGCCAGCGCCATGGCATGGCGCGCGACCAGCACTGCTTGCGCTTCGTGCCAGCCCGTGGCGCTGATCCGCACCGGAAGGCCAAGGCGGCGCAGGGCCTCGGCATAGCGCGCGGCCTCGGCATGGCGCTGGCACAGCACGGCGATGTCGCCGGGGCGGACCGGACGCAGTTCGCCTGTGGCCCGGTCGGTGACATGCTCGCCCGCCGCCAGCATCGCGGCGATACGGGCGGCGGAGTGATCGGGCAGTTTTGGCGGCTTGCGCGTACCGCGAGAGGCGGAGAGGGCGATCACCTCAAGCACAGGCTGCCCAGTTTCGCCCCGCATGGGGGCGAGGGGCGTGTAGGCAGCGCCGAACAGCCCTGAGCCGATCGCGTTGATCGCGGCCATCAGGCGCGGGTCGCTGCGCCAGTTCTGCCGCAGGGGATCGACCGCGCCCGGGTTCGTGTCGGCCAGCGCCTGTGACAGGCGGGGGTCTGCCCCCTGAAACCCCATGATCGACTGCTTGGCATCGCCCACCAGAAGGCAGCGCGGCGCCTGTGCCGCCAGTTGCCACAGCAGGGCGAACTGTACCGGGTTGGTGTCCTGGAATTCGTCGATGATGACGCAGTCGACCTCGCCCAGCACCGAGGCAAGCACGTCGGGGTGCTGGCGCAATAGCGCCTCGCAGCCCGAAATCATGTCGGCATAGTCGATCACGCCCAGATCGCGCTTGCGCGCCGCGTAGCCCGCCATGATGGCCTGCGCGCCGGTGACCAGCGCGGTCAGGTTGGTGCAGGCGTCCTGCAAGGGGCCCGGATGGCTGACGACGCCCGCCGCCGCCTGCATCACCTGATCGGCCAGCGCGTCATAGCCAGGCGGTGTGGGTGCGCCGCGCTTGGTCTGCCGCAGGCCGCGCAGGTCGTTCCACAGCTTCCAGTCCCGATCCAGCCGCCCACGTTCCAGCGCTGCGCGCAGTCGGCCCAGATCGCGGCGGAACTCCTTTTCCGCAGTCGCGTTCTGACCTGGGGCCAATGCACCCCCCGGGTGGGCGTCCAAGAGGGCCGCGACCGACTGCACCAGCCGGTCGCGCAGCGGCGCCGGATCGGCCGCGACCGGCCCCCAGAGGTCGCGGATGCGGGTGCAGGCGTCAGGGGCGAGCCGGTCGGACAGACCGGCCTCACCCAGACCGCGCAACAGTGCGATCATATCCAGAACACGTCCGCGCAGGCCGTCTTCGGCCCCTTTGGAAAAGGTCGCGGCATGGCCAAAGCGGTCCGGGTCTTCGGCGATCGGTTGCAGCGCCGCGCAGCGCGCCAGTTCCTGCCGGATCAGCAGGTCCTGTTCGGCCTCGTGCAAGAGACGCGGCTGCGGCGTGGCGCCGGAGGCAAAGGCGTGTTCCGTCATCAGCCGCAGGCCAAGGCTGTGTATGGTCGAGACATAGGCCCGCTCGACCGCCATTGCCTCTTCGATCATCCCGGCTGCCAGCAGGCTTTGCCGGATGCGGCCCGACAGTTCAGCGGCGGCGGCCTCGGTGAATGTGACGGCAAGGATGCGGTCGGGGCGCACGACCTTGTCCCGCACCCATTCGGTCAACTGCGTCTGGATGCGGTAGGTCTTGCCCGCGCCCGCGCCTGCCGGGACGATGGTCAGGGTCATTGCGCATCCTCTTCTTCGTCGGGCTGCAGGTCGACCGACTACCCTTGAACCATGAAGCGGCGCAAAAGCGGGCTGGAATCCAGTGCATAGGCGCTCAGGGCGGCCGTCTTCGCGAAGGCCGCTTCATCTTCGGTGCCGTTCAGGCGGATCGACCCGCCCCCCACCTCGGCAAGCCGAGCCTGCAACAGCGTCACAGCTTTGGCTGAGATATCGCCCTCCACACCTTCCACGCGCCCGCCCGGGGCGCGATCAAGGCCGCTGGCCAGGACGGTCCCGTCGTTCAGAAGGTGATAGGCGATCGCTGGGCTCTGCCCAGCGACAAGGTCCAGCCCGTCGCCGTCGGCCCTGATCGGGCGGGCCAGCATTGCGCGGTAGAGGCCGATCTGCAGGTCCCAGCCCGCGCGCATGCGCATGCGTCGCCGGGTCGATCCGCTTTTCTTGTGGTCGACGATGACCAGCCGCCCGTCGCCCAGTTGCAGGATGCAATCGGCGCGGCCGCGGATGTCGATGCCGTGGGCGTTGCCCTCTAGCCGGATCTCGTTCCGAAGGGTTCGGGCGCCAGCATCAGTTAGGATGCCATGCCAAACCTGTGCGGCGCGCAAAGCCTCGCGCCGCAGGGTTTCGCGTTCCAACTGCCATTCGGCGGCGGCCAGAAAGGGCGCATGCCGCGCGATGCCTTGGGTCAGATGCGTTTCGGTCAATCCGGGCAAGGCGGCCGGATCGGGCAAGGCCGCGTCGGGCGCAAAGACGTGTTCCAGTACGTGATGCGCCAGGGTGCCTGCTAGCATGATGTCAAGACTTTCGGGCGCCCAAGGGATGTCGGTCGCGTCGGTTTCGCCCAGAAACCAGGCGAGAGGGCTGACCAGCAGCGATTCCAGTCGCGAGGGCGACTGCGGCTTGGCCCGGCCCGCCTCGTCCTCATGCAAGCGAAGGAGGTCGCGGCGGCCAAGGTGGACCACGCCACCCTCCGGCAGGGGCGCGACAGGGGCGGGCAGGGGCGTAACGCTGCGGTGAGCCGTTGGCCAACTGGCGGGGGGCTGTACGGTCAGATCCTGCACCAACCCTTTCTCGCCCCCTTCCAGCAGGCGGGCGATCAGCGACAGCGTCATCGGCGGAGCCAGCGGGCGGCCCATGCCGTCGCGCTGCGGGCACAGGAAGGTAGCGCTGTCCGAGGCCGCCCCGATTTGCCGTGCGAACAGCGCAAGGCCACGGCGCAGGGCCGCCTCTCGGCTGGGTAGGTGAAGGCCAAGGGTTTCGCGGATCAGGGCGACTTCGCTGTCCAGAAAGAACGGCGACGTGGGACCGCCCGATGGATAGGCCCCAGCGGCAAAACCGGTCACGATCAGGTGCCGCGCACCGCGCCATGGCAGTTCGGCAGAGGAAAGCAGGCTTACCCCGTCCAGCAGGCGCAAGCCGGGTACTGCTGCCGGGGCGGACAGGGTTGCCAGTCGGGATAGCGCCTGCCAGTCCGGCGCGCCATCGCCCACCGACGCTTGCAGGCGGCGCAAAAGGCCCTGCGCGGCGTTGCGTGCTGGTTCCAGCCCGGGCGGGGCGGTCAGGCTTTCGGCAATGAGGCCCAGTTTGAAGGCCAGTTGCGCGCCCGTTGTGGCACCGGTGCGCAAAGCCTCCCAAAGCATAGTAGCCTTGTCCTGCAACAGGTCCGCTGCCTTTGGCCTGTAGATCCCACGCATCAGATCGCGCGCCAGAGCCGCCCCGGTAGCTGCGGGCCACGGCATCATGGGCAGGACGGCAAGACTGGCCAGCGCCATTGCAGGCGCGGGCGGGCGAAGGCATCGCAGCGCCAGCGTGGCCACCTCTCCCGCCAGATCACGCAGACTGGCAGTTTCAGGCAGGCCCGAGATGGGCAAACCCTGATCCGCGAAAGCTTCGGCCAGATGGGCGAGGCGCGCGGGCGTTTCAGGGAGCAGAATAGCGATATC
>CALRPK020000241.1:0-4434 GCA_943370015.1 Paracoccus haematequi | reverse complement strand
TCGGCTTTGCGCTGCACTGGCCGGAACGCGGACAGGTGCCGGTGGCGCGGCTGGATCTTGCCGCGCTGGGGCAGTTGACCTTTCAATCCCCGGATGAGGCGCGCTTTCCCGCCCTGCGTCTGGCGCGGGATGTGATGCGCAGCCGGGGTTTGACGGGTGCGGCGTTCAATGCGGCAAAAGAAATCGCCTTGGACCATTTCATCGCCGGAAAGCTAGCGTTTCTTGACATGGCGGCGGTGGTCGAGGGCACGCTGGACCGCCTTTCGGGGGAAATCGCGCTGGGGGCAGGGATACCCGACCTTGACGCGGTGCTCGCGACTGACCACCTCGCCCGGATACGGGCGGATGAACTTGCCCGCACCCGGCACAGGAATTCGTGACCTTGGACATCGCTACCTTTCTTCCGACCTTCGGCAACTTTGCCTTCACGCTTGTCGCATTTGTCGTAGCGCTGTCGGTCATCGTCTTTGTGCATGAATACGGCCATTACATCGTCGGGCGCTGGTCCGGCATCCGGGCCGAGGTGTTCTCGCTTGGGTTCGGACCCGTGATCTGGTCGCGCGTGGACAGGCATGGCACCCGCTGGCAGATCGCGGCCTTGCCCTTTGGTGGCTATGTGAAATTCCTTGGCGACAGCAATGCCGCATCGGCCAAGGCGGATGAGGGCGTCTATGCCACCCTGACCGACGAAGAGCGCCGCGCGACGATGCATGGCGCCCCGCTTTGGGCGCGGGCGGCAACCGTGGCGGCGGGGCCATTGTTCAACTTCATCCTGTCGATTGTGGTCTTTGCCGGGATGTTTCTGGCGATGGGTGTGGCCACGGATCGCCCCACCGTGGGCAGTCTGCAAGCCACCCCGTTTCAGGGCGAAAGCCTGCTGCCGGGGGATGAGGTTGTCGCGCTGAACGATCAGCCGACCCCGGATTTCACCGCGTTGGGCAAGGTGATCGACACCCTGCCGCCCGCCCCAACGGTGCGCTATTCCGTGCTGCGCGACGGGCGTGAGGTGACGGTGGACGGACCCTTCCCACGCCCGCCCTTGGTGCTGGCGGTGCATCCGCAATCGGCGGCGGCAGAGGCAGGCTTACTAGCGGGCGATGTTGTCACCGCATTGAACGGCACCCCCATTTCGGCCTTTGGCGAGTTGGAACAGGCCATTCGCGCATCAGAAGGCAAGCCACAGGCGCTGACGGTCTGGCGGGCGGGAGAAACCTTTGACATCACGCTGACCCCGCGCCGCAGTGACCTGCCGCTCGCCGATGGCGGGTTTGAAACGCGTTGGCTGATCGGTCTGTCGGGCGGGCTGGTCTTTAGCCCCGAAACCCGCACCCCCGGCCTGTTTGAGGCGCTGGAGCGTGCCGTAAGCACGATGTGGGGGCTGGTGACCACATCGCTGTCTGCGCTGTGGCATATGGTGTCGGGGGCGATTTCCAGTTGCAACCTGCGCGGTCCCATCGGCATTGCCGAAACGGCGGGGGCTGCGGCCAGTGCAGGTGTGGCGGATTTCATCTGGATGATCGCGGCCTTGTCGACGGCAGTGGGTCTGATGAACCTCTTTCCGGTGCCGGTGCTGGACGGCGGCCATCTGGTGTTCCACCTCTATGAGGCGGTGACGCGCCGCCCGCCCACGGAGCGCGCGATGCGCGGTTTGATGACCGTGGGTCTGGTACTGATCTTGTCGCTGATGGTCTTTGCCCTGACCAACGATCTGTTCTGCTGATCGGGCAAGGCTGGCGCGAAAAGGCCATTGATCCACTGCAAACCTGTCCCACTGCCGCCATATTCGCGGTGCACCTTCACAGGGTAACTTTGGTGGAGGGTTTCCATGCGTCATGTTGTTGAAGGCTATCGCAGTTTCGCGCTGATCGTGACGGTCAACTCTGACCGTCTCGTCTCGGCCGGGATGGTTGCTGCCGGTCTTGTCTGCGGGGCGATGATGGGGTCGATTCTGCTGTCCACGTGATTTGCAGGGCTGCTGACCGCCCAACCCAGCGGCCAAGGCGCGCAAGCCTTGGCCACAGCTTGCGCAAATGCCCGAAGATCGCTGCTGCGGCCCGCCGCCTTTTGACAACAGGCGCGGTTCAAGCTAGTGAGTCCCACAACAGATAGCTTTAGGCATGGGTGGGCAAATGCGCGGACTGAATGCGACCGTCAGGATCGGCAGCGGGCTGCCAAAGGCCCGGCTGCGCCCTGTTCTTGCGGCCTTGTTCCTGTCCGTCGCGGTTGTGCCGATGCTGGGTGCTGGCGCGGCCTTTGCGCAGAGCTACAGCTTTTCCACGGTCACGGTGGAAGGCAACCAATACGTCGATCCCAATTCGATCATCGGTTTTGCAAATCTGCCGCGCGGGGCAGAGGTCAGCGCTGCCGAATTGAATGCCGCTTACCAGCGCATCGTCAATTCGGGCCTTTTTGCCAGCGTCGAGATTGATCCGCAGGGGTCCACGCTGGTGATCCGGGTGGTAGAAAACCCGATGGTCAATGTGATCAACTTCGAGGGCAACAAGCGGATCAAGGACGAAGACCTCGCCCCCTTGATCAAATCCATGTCGTCGCGCGTCTATTCGCCCGCGCAGGCCGAACAGGATGCAGCCGCCATCGCCGAAAACTACCGCGTCAAGGGTCGCATCGCCGCCACGGTGGAACCGCGCATCATCAAGCGCGACGGCAACCGCGTCGATCTGGTGTTCGAGATCGCCGAAGGCAAAGTGGTCGAGATTGAGCGTATCTCTTTCGTCGGCAACCGCGCCTACAGCGACCGCCGGTTGCGGCAGGTGCTGGAAACCAAGCAGGCGGGCCTTCTGCGCGCCATCATCCAGCGCGACACCTTCGTCGCGGAACGGCTGGATCTGGACAAGCAACTCTTGCGCGATTTCTACCTGTCGCGTGGCTATATCGACGTGGACATCGTGGACGCGAGTTCCGATGTCTCGCGCGAACGCGATGCATTCTTTGTGACCTTCACCATCAAGGAAGGCCAAAGCTTCACCATCGGCAAAACCTCTACCGTGTCTGAGGTCGAAGGGATCGACGCCGCGGAATTCGATGCTGTCAAGCGCATCCGCGCGGGCCAGACATGGTCGCCCAGCCTGATCGATTCCAACGTGACGCGGATGGAAAATCTGGCACTGGCCAAGGGGTTGAACTTCATCCGGGTGGAACCGCGCCTGACGCGCGATGACCGGGGCGGCATTGTGGACGTGCAATTCGCCATCGTCCGTGGCGAGCGTATCTTCGTCGAACGCATCGACATCGAAGGCAACGCCACCACGCTGGATCAGGTGGTGCGGCGCGAATTCCGCACGGCGGAAGGCGATCCCTTCAACCCGCGCGAAATCCGCAAGGCGGCAGAGCGTATCCGTGCCTTGGCCTATTTTTCCGATGTGCAGGTCGATGCCCAACCGGGCACCGCGCCGGATCAGGTCGTGGTCAATGTCGATGTCGAAGAGGCCGCGACCGGGTCGCTGTCCTTGGGCGCGTCTTACGGCGTGTCCTCGGGCGTGGGCTTCAGCGTGGGCTATTCGGAAAGCAACTTCCTTGGCCGGGGGCAGGCGCTGGCGTTGAATGTCAACACCGCCGACACCTCGCAATCCTTCAACATGTCCTTCACAGAACCGGCCTTCCTTGGCCGGGATGTGGCGCTGTCCTTGGGCGCGGGGCTGACCCAGACCGACAACGAAAACGCGCAATATGACACGCGGGTGATTTCCTTCTCGCCCTCGCTGGAATTCCCGGTGGGTGAGATTGCCCGCCTGTCGGTGCGCTATGGCTTGCAGGAAACCCGGCTGTCGGATGTCGATCCGGCGATCTCCTCCATCATCCAGCGCGAGGCGAATGACGGCGCGTTGATCAGCAGCTACGTCGGCTACCGCTGGAGCTACGACAACCGCATCGAAGGGATCAACCCGCTGGGCGGTATCCTGCTGCGCTTTGGCCAGAATATCGGCGGCTTGGGTGGCGACCGGCAATATCTGGAAAGCACGGTCTTTGCCTTGGCCGAACGCCGCGTCCTGCAAGAAGAGGTCACCCTGCGCGCGATCTTCGAAGGGTCGATGCTGAACAGCTTTGGCGATTACGGCAGCCGCGTGACGGACCGTTACTTCGGCAATGGCAAGCTGCGTGGCTTCGAATCAAACGGGATCGGCCCGCGCGATCTTGGCACCGATGATGCGCTTGGCGGCAACGTCTTTGCCGTCGCGCGGTTTGAGGCCGACTTCCCCCTTGGCCTGCCCGAAGAATATGGCATCGGCGGCGGCGTGTTCTTTGACGTCGGCTCTGTCTGGGGTCTGGATGACCGCGCAGCGGCGACGGGCACCGTCGATGACAGCTTCCGCCTGCGTTCTGCGATTGGTGTGTCGTTGCTTTGGGATACGCCGATTGGTCCCTTGCGCTTTAACTTCTCGCAAGCCTTGCAGAAGGAAAGCTACGACAAGGAGC
>CALRPK020000240.1:0-4449 GCA_943370015.1 Paracoccus haematequi | reverse complement strand
CCGCCCCCTCTGGCGTCACCCCACGCTTGGCCAGCGTCAGGCACAGCGCCAAGGGCAGGCGGGTCGCTTGCGCCATCGCCTCGGCCAAACGATCCTCTTCCGCCGTGGGACCAATCCAGCGGCGACCGGTGAGCGAGGCTTCGACGTTGAGGAATGCGCGGGTCATGGTCGGTGAAGTGCCGCAAAGCGGGGCAGGGCGCAAGGGTGCGGCGGCCTTACCACTTGTGGAAGATGAACCAGGCGCCAAGGCAGATGAAGCCAAAGCCGACGAAGTGGTTCCAACTCAGCGGTTCCTTCAGATAGACGACCGAAAACACCATGAACACCGACAGCGTCAGCACCTCTTGGATGGTCTTAAGCTCTGCCGCGCTGAAATATCCGTGGCCGATGCGGTTGGCGGGCACCTGCAACATGTATTCAAACAGCGCGATGCCCCAACTGACCGCGATCACGATGGCCAAGGGCGCGGTCTTGAACTTCAGATGACCATACCATGCAAAGGTCATGAAGATGTTGGACGCCGCCAACAGGCCGATGGTCAGCACGGGAACGGGGATTTGCGGCATGGGCGGCACCTTTTGTCAGGGGGTGCTTTTGGCATAGCCCAGCCCCAGCGACGGGGCGAGTGCTTTGCGGGTTTGCATTTAACAAGATTAGATGTGCCAATACTTTGCAAATATGCCAGACTCCGTTTTGCTGCGTCGCCGCATCCCGCTATGGTCCGGCAAAATTCGGGTCAAGCTGGGGGGGCCACGCCCATGAAAGATATCCTGCAAGAATTGGAAAACCGCCGCGCCGTGGCCCGCGCTGGCGGGGGTGCGCGACGGGTTGACGCGCAACACGGCAAGGGGAAGCTCACCGCGCGTGAGCGGATCGAGCTTCTCCTTGACGAAGGCAGCTTCGAAGAATTCGACATGTTCGTGCAGCACCGCTGCACCGATTTCGGGATGGAGGAAACCAAGCATCCCGGCGATGGTGTCGTGACCGGTTGGGGCACGATCAATGGCCGTCAAATCTATGTCTTTGCGCAGGATTTCACCGTGCTGGGCGGGTCGGTCTCGGAAACCCATGGCGCGAAAATCTGCAAGATCATGGACATGGCGATCCAGAACGGCGCGCCCGTCATCGGCATGAATGACTCTGGCGGGGCGCGGATTCAGGAAGGCGTGTCGTCGCTCGCGGCTTACGGCGAGGTGTTTCAGCGCAACGTCCTCGCGTCGGGCGTGGTGCCGCAGATCAGCCTGATCATGGGGCCTTGTGCCGGGGGGGCGGTCTATTCGCCCGCGATGACCGACTTTATCTTCATGGTCAAAGACTCGTCCTACATGTTCGTGACCGGCCCGGATGTGGTCAAGACCGTGACGAACGAACAGGTCACCGCCGAGGAACTGGGTGGGGCTGCGACCCATACCAAGAAATCCTCGGTCGCCGATGGGGCCTATGAAAACGACGTCGAACTGATCGCGGAAACCCGCCGCCTGATCGACTTCCTGCCGCTGAACAACCGCGAAAAAGCCCCCGTCCGCCCGTTCTTTGACGATCCGGCCCGGGTAGAGCCGTCGCTTGACACCTTGGTGCCGGACAATCCGAACCAGCCCTATGACATGAAGGAACTGATCCTCAAGATCGCGGATGAGGGCGATTTTTTTGAAATTCAAAAGGATTTCGCCGGGAACATCATCACCGGCTTCATCCGGCTTGAGGGGCAGACCGTCGGCGTCGTCGCCAACCAGCCGATGGTTCTGGCAGGGTGCCTTGACATCGATTCCAGCCGCAAGGCCGCGCGTTTTGTCCGGTTCTGCGACGCGTTCGAGATTCCGATCCTGACACTGGTGGACGTCCCCGGCTTCCTGCCCGGCGTCACGCAGGAATATGGCGGCGTCATCAAGCACGGCGCGAAACTCTTGTTCGCCTATGCCGAAGCAACGGTGCCCAAAGTTACGGTCCTGACCCGCAAGACCTATGGCGGGGCCTATGTCGTGATGTCGTCCAAGCACCTGCGCGGCGATTTCAACTACGCTTGGCCCACAGCAGAGGTCGCCGTGATGGGGGCCAAGGGCGCTGTCGAAATCCTCTATCGCAGCGAACTCGGCGACAAGGACAAGATCGCCGCCCGCGTCAAGGATTACGAGGACCGCTTCGCCAATCCCTTCGTCGCCGCCGAAAAGGGCTTTATCGACGAGGTGATCATGCCCCATTCCACCCGCCGCCGCGTGGCCCGCGCCTTTGCCGCGCTGCGCAACAAGCGCCAATCCAACCCGTGGAAAAAGCACGACAACATCCCACTGTGATCTGACCGCAGAAAGCCCCCGCCATGCGCCTTTGCCTGCCCGCACAGAAGACCCGACCCGCCCTTGTGGCGGCGGCGCTGCTGTGGGCGGGGGTCGCGCAGGCGACCGACGGCGTGCAGGTCACCCCCGGCGACGGCATCACCGTTGACGTGCCCTCCGGCCAAAGCATCACCCTGCAAGAGGTGGTCTGGAACGTCCCCGGCACCGATGGCCTTGCGACGCGGTTCCTTTTCGTCGCCCCCGCCATCGCGCCGGGCGGTGGCATCGACTTTGACACCGCCAGCACCGACATGCAGCACCTGTGCGACACCTTTGCCCTGCCGCGCGTCAAGGACAACACGCCCCCGCCCGCGCAAATCGTCATTTCCCTCTCCGACCGCCCCGTCCCCTTTGGCCAATCCGCCCCCGACGCGACCCAATTCTTTGAATCCTACAGCATCGAATCCGGTGCCTGCACATGGGAGATGTTCTGATGTCCCGTGCAAATTCAAGGATTTGGCTTGCCGCAAAGGGCCGTGCTGATGTAGCAGGGCCACAGGCTGACAACTTGGTCAGGCTTGAATGGGCTTTTCGCACAACCTGCGCTAATGTCCCCTCAGGCCGAACCCAAGCGGCCTACACCTCGGAACGGGGGCAGGGGGATGGCTCTTCATCCTTCATGACCCTCCAAGAAAATAGGAGTAGAGGATGTCAAAGAGCACCAAGATCCTGCTGGCCATGTGCTGCGTCGCGTTTGTCGCTGCCTGCGCCAAAAAGGAAGAAGCCGTTTACGTGGAACAGCCGGCGGTCACCGTCGAGCCTGCCTACACCGGCAAGTACAAGTAAAAACGAATTCGGGCGGGCCAATGGGGCTTTGACGCCTCGGCCCGCCCTTCTTCTGTCTGCGCCTACCCTTTTTCTGTCTGCGTTTGACGTGGACAAGCGCTTCAGGCATGACCCATCCCTTCGCAGCCAAAGGGGCCTGTCATGCTGAAACATCGCGGATTCCCGGGGCGTCTGCCCGGAACCGACTTTCAATTCACCATCCGCCGCGCCAATCACAAGGATGGCGTGACCAAGATCACCCGCCGTGAACGCTACAAAGACCGCAAGCACGCCGACCGCAAAGCCGACGAAGGCTTTATCGCCGCTCTTTGGGCGCATTTCGGCGAAGAACCCTTCCAGCGCGGCAATCTGGATGCTGGCCGCCTGAGCTGGCTTTTTGGGCGTGAGGTTGTCGCCGCCGAAGACCCGTTTGATCCCGCCAGCTATGAGGCTTGGCTGAAGATTGACGTCAAACGCGCCGAAATGGCTTTCCCAGAGGTGTTCGCCGCCGATGCGGCCCCCTATGACTTTGACGCCGACGACGACGGATCGGACGACGCATGACGCCCCGACGCTCCGCCCCACAAAGCCTGCGCCGCCAAAAGAGCGGCGCACCCGGCGGATCGTCGCGCATCCCATGCCTTCGGCAGTCTTCGGCCTATACAGTCCGCTTGGCTACGTCCGAACGCAGTTTCTCCTTTTGCCCTGCCGCGAATGCGCTAATCTCAGCTCATCGAACAACTCTGAGAGGCAGAACAACATGCAAAAATCCATTATCGCCGTCGCTCTTTTGTCCGTCATGGGCCTTGCGGGCTGCATGCAGGACCCGATCTCGCGCGGCGCTGCCGGTGCCGTTGCCGGTGCAGCCGTGGCTGACATCACCGACAGCAACCTTGCCACCGGTGCCGTCATCGGCGGTCTGGCTGGCGCGGCAAGCTGCACCCTGCCGGGCCAGTGCTACTAAGCACGGCGCGACTGACACCAACCTGACCGCCGCCCCTTCGGGCAGACGGGCCAGCATTCCATCGGGACCATCCGGGCAGTTCGCTCGGGTGGTCCTTTGCTTTTGCGCCGACAAACCCGCGTCCCGGCCCGGACGCGGGACAAGGGGAGAGAGATGTTCGACAAGATCCTGATCGCCAACCGGGGCGAAATCGCCTGCCGCGTCATCAAGACCGCCCGCAAGATGGGCATCAAGACGGTGGCGGTCTATTCCGACGCCGACCGCAACGCGCTGCATGTGAAAATGGCGGATGAGGCCGTGCATATCGGCCCGCCCCCGGCGAACCAGTCCTATATCGTGATCGACAAGATCATGGAGGCCGTCCGCCAGACCGGCGCGCAGGCCGTCCAT
>CALRPK020000239.1:0-4450 GCA_943370015.1 Paracoccus haematequi | reverse complement strand
ATGAATGGAAGAAAGGAGCGCTGGAATGGGAGTGATCACATCCCCGAACACCGCTGGCGTCGATCTGGACGTCGCGGCCAAGGCGCTGAATGCTGAATTGCAGGACAAAGGGTTCCTGCTGACCTCGACCGAAGACATCATCAACTGGGCGCGGACGGGTTCACTGCACTGGATGACCTTTGGTCTGGCCTGCTGCGCGGTTGAGATGATGCACACCTCGATGCCGCGCTATGATGCGGAACGTTTTGGCATCGCGCCCCGCGCCTCGCCGCGCCAGTCGGATGTTATGATCGTGGCGGGTACGCTGACCAACAAGATGGCCCCGGCGCTGCGCAAGGTCTATGACCAGATGCCGGAACCGCGTTACGTCATCTCGATGGGCTCCTGCGCCAATGGTGGTGGGTATTACCACTACAGCTATTCCGTGGTGCGCGGCTGTGACCGGATCGTGCCCGTCGACATCTACGTTCCGGGCTGCCCCCCCACCGCCGAAGCGCTGCTTTACGGCATCCTGCAGTTGCAGCGGAAAATCCGCCGCACCGGCACCATCACGCGCTGAGGAACCCGCATATGTCCGAAGCCCTGAAAGACCTCGCCGCCCATCTGACCGCCAAGGCCGCTGAGGCGGTCATCGCCACCTCCATCGCGCATGGCGAATTGACGGTTGAGGTGCAGCTTTCCCATATCGCCGATTTCGTCGAACTTCTGCGCGATGATCCGGCCTGCCGCTTTACGTCGCTGGTGGATATCACCGCCATCGACCACCCCGAGCGCGACCCGCGGTTCGACATGGTCTATCACTTCCTGTCGATGTGGCAGAACCACCGCATTCGCGTGAAATGCGCCGTGGGCGAAGAGGATATGGTGCCGTCGCTGTCGCAAGTGCACCCGTCCGCCAACTGGTTTGAGCGGGAGGTGTTCGACATGTTCGGCATCCTCTTCTCGGGCCACCCGGACCTGCGCCGCATCCTGACCGATTACGGCTTTCGCGGCTATCCGCTGCGCAAGGACTTCCCCACCACCGGCTATACCGAAGTTCGCTACGATGAGGCGCAAAAGCGCGTGGTCTACGAACCCGTCAAGCTGGTGCAGGAATACCGGCAGTTCGACTTCCTTTCCCCATGGGAAGGGGCGCAGTACATCCTGCCCGGTGACGAGAAAAAGGCCTGAGGATCGGTGGGCGCTTCACGCCCGCCGCCTGAGAGAGGTGAGACGATGATGGACGGCAGCTTCGACGACGCCCTGACCGGCGAACAGAAGATCCGCAATTTCAACATCAACTTCGGCCCGCAGCACCCTGCGGCGCACGGGGTGTTGCGTCTGGTGTTGGAACTGGACGGCGAGATCGTGGAACGCTGTGATCCGCATATCGGGCTGCTGCATCGCGGCACCGAAAAACTGATGGAAAGCCGGACCTATCTGCAAAACCTGCCGTATTTCGACCGGCTGGATTATGTGGCCCCGATGAACCAAGAACATGCTTGGTGTCTGGCCATCGAAAAGCTGACCGGCACCGTCGTGCCGCGCCGCGCCAGCCTGATCCGGGTGCTTTATTCCGAGATTGGCCGCGTACTGAACCACCTGTTGAACGTCACCACGCAGGCGATGGACGTGGGCGCTTTGACCCCGCCGCTGTGGGGGTTCGAGGAACGCGAACAGCTGATGGTGTTCTACGAACGCGCCTCAGGGGCGCGTCTTCACGCGGCTTATTTCCGCCCCGGCGGCGTTCACCAAGACCTGTCGCCGCAACTCTTGGACGATATCGAGGCTTGGGCCGACAAGTTCCCGCGCGTGCTGGATGACATCGACGGCCTGCTCACAGAAAACCGCATCTTCAAGCAGCGCAATGCCGATATCGGCGTGGTGACGGTCGAGGATATCCAGAAATGGGGATATTCCGGCGTCATGGTGCGTGGATCGGGTCTGGCTTGGGATTTGCGCCGCAGCCAGCCTTATGAATGCTACGACGAATTCGACTTCAAAATCCCGGTCGGCAAGAACGGCGATTGCTATGATCGCTATCTCTGCCGCATGGCGGAAATGCGCGAGTCGACCAGTATCATCAAGCAGGCCATCGCAAAACTGCGGGTGGAAAAGGGCGACGTTCTGGCGCGGGGCAAGATCACGCCGCCGAAGCGTGGTGAGATGAAAACCTCGATGGAGGCGCTGATCCACCACTTCAAACTCTACACCGAAGGCTTCCATGTTCCGGCGGGCGAAGTATATGCCAGCGTCGAAGCGCCCAAGGGTGAGTTTGGCGTCTATCTGGTGGCTGACGGAACCAACAAACCCTACCGCGCCAAGATCCGCGCGCCGGGGTTCCTGCACCTGCAATCCATGGATTACATCGCCAAGGGCCACCAACTGGCCGACGTATCCGCCATCATCGGCACGATGGACGTCGTGTTCGGGGAGATCGACCGCTAATGCTCCGCCGTCTGCACAAAGACCAGCCCGCCTCTTTCGCCTTCACGCCCGCCAATCTGGAATGGGCGCAGGGGCAGATTTCCAAATATCCGGCGGGGCGTCAGGCCTCGGCCATCATTCCGCTCTTGTGGCGGGCGCAGGAACAGGAAGGCTGGCTCTCGCGTCCGGCGATTGAACTGGTCGCCGATATGCTGGGGATGGCCTATATCCGCGCGCTGGAAGTGGCGACCTTTTACTTCATGTTCCAACTTCAACCCACGGGCCGCATTGCCCATGTGCAGATTTGCGGCACCACGTCCTGCATGATCTGCGGCGCGGAAGACCTGATCAAGGTCTGCAAGGAACTGATCGCCCCCGCCCCGCATGCGCTGTCGGCTGACGGCAATTTCAGCTGGGAAGAGGTGGAGTGCATGGGCGCTTGTGCCAATGCCCCGATGGCCCAGATCGGCAAGGATTATTACGAAGACCTGACGCCGGAAAAGCTGCGCGACCTGATCGGGCGCTTCTCCAAAAGTGAGGTTCCGGTGCCCGGCCCGCAGAATGGCCGCTACGCGGCGGAACCGCTGTCCGGTCTGACCTCGTTGAAAGACTTCGAGTCCGGGCGCGCGCAGTATAATGCAAGCGCGCAGCGGGCCGTGGATATCGGCGATGTGGTCAAGCGCATTGACGGGACCGAAGTGCCGATCCTGACGCCGTGGCTGGGCAAATCCGCCAAAGCCGCACCTGCCGGGGATGTGGCGCTGGCCGAAAAGCCCGCCGCCATGGCCGAAGCACCTGCCGCCGCTGTGGCCGAAGCACCTGCCGCCGCTGTGGCCGAGGGCACCAAGCCCGCCGCCCTGACCGCCCCGCGCGACGGGGCAGCGGATGCGCTGCAAACCATCGAAGGCATCGGCCCCGCGCTGGAAAAGCTGTGCCATGAGCTTGGGATTTTCCACTTTGACCAGATCGCCAACTGGGGTCCGGCAGAGATCGCGTGGGTGGATGCCAACCTGAAAGGCTTCCGTGGCCGCGTGACGCGCGACCGCTGGGTCGCCCAAGCCAAACTGATCGGCGCGGTGGGAATTCCCGAATTCCTGCGCCGCGCCAAGACCAACGATTACTGACGCCCCAAGGGCAACGACAAGGACTGACGCCTGACGATTGTGTAACAGTGGCTGCCCCGCCAAGGGGATGTGACAAGGAAACCCGCGCATGACGAGACGAGACCCTCTGAACGCCCCTTCGCTGAACGGAGCCGTGATCTCGGCGCTGTTCGCGCTGATCGCCCTTGGCGTTGCCAAGGTTGTCGGTGGCTTTGACTGGACGCCTGCCGTGTTCTTCGCGGCGGTGGTCTTTTCTGCGGCTGCGGTTTTCCTCGTCCTGCCATGGGGCGGCGCGTCGGCCAAGGCGTCCGAACCCGTTGCACATGCAGCACCCAAGGCTGCGCCCTTGGCCGCTGTAGCGGAACCGGTCGCAGCGCCCGTCGCCGAAGCCGCGCCAGTGGCCTCTGACGCAGGCAGCAAACCCGCCGGTCTGGCCGCCCCGCGCGATGGACAGGCGGATGATCTGAAAACGCTGGAAGGCATCGGCCCTGCGCTGGAAAAGCTGTGCAACGACTTGGGCATCTGGCACTTCGACCAGATCGCCAACTGGGGTGCTGCGGAAATCGCTTGGATGGACAGCAACCTGAAAGGCTTCAAGGGCCGCGTCACCCGTGACAAATGGGTGGCACAGGCGAAACTGATCGGCTCGGTCGGGATGGAGGAATTCCTCCGTCGCGCCAAGACGAACGACTACTGAGGCGGGGGATGGCGCGCCCGGACCCGGACAACAAAGGCACCCAAGTGCAGGCCGCCCGGATTGGGGTTCTGCTGGTGGTGACGATGGGTCTGTGGCTGATGGCGCAATCTCTCGGCGCGGCGATGGGATGGGACGGGCGCATCGCGCTGGTTTTCGACTTTGCCGCATTGGCCGCGTTCATGTGGGCGCTGGTTGGAACGTATCGGATCTGGCGGCAACGCCGGGACAATTGAGGGGCAAGACA
>CALRPK020000238.1:0-4458 GCA_943370015.1 Paracoccus haematequi | reverse complement strand
AAGGGCTGAGTTGAACGACGCCCTACGACTGATCTGGTCGATCAGCGTATGAGCCGGCTTGCGGCAGGGACGATATGAGACATGGCGTTCAGCATCATGACCACAGGCTACATAACCGCGGGCGGGTGGTGCAATCTCGAAAAAAACAGTGCCTACCCTGCTGGAACCGAGCTGTGCTTCCCGCGGCACACTGAAAAGATTTTGTAAGGCGAAGGCGAATTCGCAGGTTGGAAACTGCCCTTCCCTATGAATGTAATGAGTAGGAAGGGCACTGGCCGACCAGCCCAGCTTGACGTGTTCGCGGCTCACGATCTGCGAAAAAGGTCAAGGAAAAGAAATTCACAAAAAGTTGACCGCGCGGCTGCTGGCTTGACCGCCGGAGCCCGCAGCTTCCTAAGGAAAAGGCCGTTTTTGGGCCCGAATCATCTCAGGCAGAGCGTTAACTTTGCCGAGGGCTGGCATCCCCCGCTTCCCTGAGTGGCGGACGAACGGATCCGATCAGCTATGGGGCAGATCGCATGGGTTGCGATCCCGCTGCCCTGGTTTGGCGGCGTGATCGGACCCGGCTAGGTCTGGCACTCGCATCCAGACGCTCTTCAATCTGGTCGCCTTTTCGCAAGGGCCCAACCTTGTCTCCTAGTCTACCTTGTAACTACTTGCGCAACTTTCCGCGTATTGTCGTCTACACCAAACACCAACCACGCCGGATCTTGCCTACGCAAGATTCTGTCCTTGCGGTCTCCGACCGGTGCGGCTGGCGTTGGTCCCTTGTCCCAATGCAGCCGTGGCAACTGGAGATTTCACCGGACGAAACCCAACGACCCACTTTTGTTTGCACGGAGGGTACCACTCGGCGCGTTGGCACTGTCGTACTGCTTTTTGGGTTTGGGTGATTTCATGGATATATCGGCGAGCCGGTTTGAGCCCTTTCTTGGGCTGAATGCTCGACCGTTCCGGTTGGTGGCGGTCTTTTGCACAGTGGCGGTGACAGCGGTTTGCCTCAGTTCACCGGCTGTTCGAGCGGATGTTCCGGCGGGCGTGGCCGCATTGGAACGGGGAGAAGCGGAGGCGGCGGCGAAGGCGTTTCAGGCCGCCTTTGACGCCGGCGATGCGGACGGGGCCTTCTATCTGGGACGGATGTTCGAACTCGGGCTTGGGGTGGAGCCGAACATCCAGCAGGCGGCGGAGCTGTTCAAGCTGGCGGCGGGGCAGGACTCTGCCCTTGCGATGAACCGCCTTGGAATGATGTATTTGGACGGTCAGGCGGTCATCAAGGATTTCGCCGAAGGCGCGCGGCTGGTGTGCAAGGCTGCCGATCTTGGCGACGCCAACGCGCAGTTCAACTGCGGTGCGGTGCTGTCGGATGGGCGCGGCGTTGCAAAGGATGCGGCCAAGGCGCGGGAGTATTGGCAGAAGGCGGCGGATCAGCAGCATATCGCGGCGATGAACGTGATTGCCCTTGCCGCCAAGACCGGCGACGGGGTGGAGAAAGACCCCGCCAAGGCCTTCGATCTGTTCTCCAAGACCGCTGAGCTGGGCAACCCGCTGGGCCTTTACGAAACCGCGCTGGCCTATGACGGTGGTTCGGGCACCGAGGCGGACAAGGTCAAGGCCTATACCTATGCCAATGTCGCCGCCGCGCGCGCCCATCCTGACGCCGCGGCCTTGCGCGACCGGATCGAGGGTGAACTGACCCCCGAACAGATCACGGCCGGTCAGGCCGCCGCGCGGGACTGGATCGCGGCGGATGAGGCCAAGGCGAAAGCCGCCGCCTCGACCCCGTGACCATCGCGGCCCCCCGCCTGCTTGTGACGGTGGCGCTGTTGCTTGCCGCGCCGCAGGCCAGTATCGCGCAGGTGGTGGCCGATGGCAGCACGGCCACGTCCGTGACCGTCAACACGGATGGATCGGTGACCGTGGGCGTGGCCCCCGTCACGCGCAACGGGGTCAGCCTGAACCGCTATGACGCGCTGAACGTGGCGCCCCCGGGTTTGGTACTCGATAACAGGGTGGAGGCCGCCCGCACCATCGTGAACGAGGTGACAGGCACCGGCACCACGACCATCGCCGGTGATGTCAGGGTGGAGGGCCAGGCGGCGCATGTCATCATCGCCAACCCCAACGGGATCGTCGTGGATGGCGCGCGGTTTTTCAACACGGGCCGGGTTGCGCTGACCACGGGGCAGATCGGCACCTCCGACCGTCTGATCGCCCCCGGCATCACGCAGATGAACGTGACCGCCACCGTCACTGGCGGCACCATCACGGTCGAGGGCGGCGGCCTCTCGGGGCAGATGGATGCGGTGGACCTGATCGCGCGGTCCATCCGCGTCGGTGGCGCGATCACCAATGAATCAACGGCCGAGGGGGCAGGCATTTTCCTGTCTGCCGGACAATCGCGCAGCGAGTTCGAAAGCGCGGTCCTGCCCGGCAACGTTGATCAGTCTTGGCGTCGGGTGACCGGGACCGGCGGGACCGGCGATGGATATCTGATCGAACTGACGCGCCCCGGCGTGCTGGGGGCCAATCGGATCGGTCTGCAAGTGACGGATGCGGGGGCCGGTGTGCGGATGGCGGGAACCGCGCTGGCCGCCGCACGCGAATTCTCGGTCTCAGCCAGTGGAGAGGTGGTCGTCGAAGGCGCACGCCTTGGCGGCAAAGGCGGCTTGTCCGTGTCGGGCGGCGCGGTCCGGATCACCGACTCCGCCCTGGAAAGCGGGGCGGGCACGGTGACCTTGGAAAGTGCGGGGCCACTGTCCTTTGGCGGCAGCACCGCCGTTGCAGGCAATGCGCTTGTGTTGGGGAGCGGGGGAGTGATGACGCTGACCGACAGCCGCCTGCGCGCCAGCGGGCATGTGCTGGTCACGGCGGCGGATCTGTCCCTGTCCAGCCCCACCCGGCGGAGCGAGTTGGTGTCCGAAGGTGGCAGCGTTCTGGCCAGCGTGACACGGGGGGATATGTTCAACGACGGCGGGCTCATACAGGGCGCGCAGCGGATCACAGATCCCGTAGCCGGACTGACCGGCGCGCAAGGGGCGGTGACGCTGAACATCGCAGGCCGTCTGGTCAACCGCAGCGGGGCCGAACTGGCCGTGGTGTTCGGGGCCGCAGGGGATGTCGTCATCACCACTGGGGGCGATGTGGTCAATCAGCGCGGACGCCTGATTTCCGGCCGCGATGTGCGGATCGCCAGCGTCGGGGATGTGCTGAACCTGACGGACTTGCCGGGTCTGGACGTGACCCCCGCCGTGCAGCAGGGGTCACGCCCCGGAAAGCGGCTATGGTGGACGCTCTGGCTGAAGCGGGAACGCATCGTCGAGACCACGCTGGATTTCGGCGAGTTGTTGCGCCCCGACCGGCTAGGCACCATCACGGCCACAGGGTCCGTGCAGATTGCAGCCCGTGCGGTGATCAACCGGGGCGGCGAGATCAATGCCAATGGCGGCGATCTGGGCGTCACCGCGCTACGCGTGGAAACCATCGGACTGGGCAGCGGCCGTATCCGCATCCGTCAGGTCTGCGGTCTTGGTTGCGTGACCGAAGGCGACGGCAGCGCCCTGTTCCACGGCGGCCAGATCAACGCCGCCGGTTCCGTCACGATCAAGGCGGACGAGTCGATGCGCGCCTTGGCGAGCGGCGTCTATGGCGGCAGCGATGTCACCATCACCAGCCCCTCGGTCCGGGTGGAAACCATCCCCCTGCCCATGACGGTGCCAAGACCGCGGGGGATGTTCAACCTGTTCGCCGCCGGAACAGGCTGGACCTATTGGCGCGATATGGCGGCCAGCCTGACCGCAAGTGCGGGCCGTCTTGCCATCCTCAGCGCCGCTCCGGTGCAGGTGGTGGGGGGTGACTTGCGCGGTGGCACAGTCCTGATCCCAGGGGGGCAAACCCTGATCCGCCTGCCCGACGACCTGTCCCAGGCGCGGCGCAACGGCATCGGCTGGTTCCGCGCCCTGCCCGGGCTGCGCTGATGCGCGGCATTCTCGTCGGACTTGGGCTGTTGCTGGCGCCGCCGCTTTGGGCGCAGACCGCCGACCCCTTGCTGGAACGCCAGCGCGTCGAGGAATTAGAGCAGCGAACAAACGAGTTGGGCGGACTGCAGCCGCGTGGCGGCGCACCCGACCCCGGCCCCGCACAACAAGCGGCTGGCCCCTGTTTCCAAATTGACCGCGTGACGGTGGACGGCGTCACGATCCTGCCGCCGGCAGAGCTGGTCGCGCTCACCGCAGACCGCGTGCCGGGCTGCCTGCAAGGGGCCGATCTTCAGGCCATCATGCGCGGGATCGATGCTGCCTATGCCGAACGCGGCCATATCACCACCCGCACCTACATCCCGCCGCAAAACCTGACCTCAGGCACGTTGCAATTGTCCGTCGTCGAGGGCCGGGTCGAAGGCGTCTATCTGATCGACGGCACGCAACAGATCGACAGCCCGCGCGGGGCGCGGCAACTTCG
>CALRPK020000237.1:0-4470 GCA_943370015.1 Paracoccus haematequi | reverse complement strand
AAGCCGTACAAACAGTGAAGCTGACACCTAGATCATCGGTCCATCCAGCTCACGCCAAACTTCCCTACTAGGCCGATATGCAAACAGTCAAACGCCGATGCGCCCAAACCGCCCACATATCCCTTCATCATTCAAATTGTCAAAGAGCGAGGACACAAAACAAGCCGCACGCTAATTCCTTAGCGTCGCTTCCCGCTGTGCATCCAGATCGTTTCCCGTTTCCGTTCCGCCGCCGTTCAGCGTCGTCTCGTCTTCGGTGAGGCGGTGTTTAGGCAAAGCTGCCGAAAGCCGCAAGAGGAAAAGTGACAAGGTGATGACGATTTTTCAAATCGCCCAAGTTTTGTTCAGGTTTTTTCGCCCGTTCCCCCTGCCCTGCCACCTTGGCGGGCAGGGGAAACCGGCACCAGCCCCCGAATCCGCCGACTCAGGCGGCGAATCCCGCCCCCTGATGCGTGATCCGGCCCCCCGAAACGGTCAGGGCGATCTCCGTGGCACCGATCCGGTCCGCCGGCAGCGACTCGATATCGCCGTCGATTAGCACCAGATCCGCCGCCATCCCGACGCGCAGCGTTCCCGTGAGGTCGTCCAGATGCGCGGCCCATGCGCCGCCCGCCGTATAGGCGTGCAGCGTTTCCATCAGGCCCAGCCGTTCATCGCTTGCCCCGTCATAGGGCACACGGGTCAGCGCCGCCTGTATGCCGCGCATGACCGACACATCCGTGACCGGCCAATCGCTGGCATAGGCGACAGGCGCACCGTGATCCTTGAGCGTCTTCCACAGGTAGGCATCGTGCCAGCGGTCGCGGTTATAAACCGTCTCCATGGTCGAGATCGGGAAATCCATCACGCCCGGCGGATGCGGGGGCTGGACGCTGGCCGTGATGCCCAGCGCGCCCAGCCGGGGAATATCGGCGCGGTCGATCAGTTCGATATGTTCGATGCGGTGGCGGCTGTCGCGGCGGCCGTTGCGCTGTTGCGCCGCCTCATAGCCGTCGATCGTCACCCGGACAGCGCCATCCCCGATGGCATGCACGGCGATTTGCAAGCCACGGCGGTCAATCTCGGCGCAGATGGTCTTGAACCGTTCGGGTTCGAACAGCGGGTCTGCCCGATGCCCCGGCACGCCGGGATAGTCGGTCAGCATATAGGCGGTGCGGCTGTCCACCACACCGTCCATGAACATCTTCACAAAACCTGATCGCACCCAATCGCCGGTATAATCGCGCGCCATGGCGCTGGCGCGATCCAGTTCGGACAGGTCCATATGCGGCTTCATATGAAAGGGCACAACGACGCGGGCGGTCAAGTGCCCCTCATCCCGCATCTGGGCCAGCAGGTCACAGGTGTAGCGATTGCCATCCATGTTCACCATGGAGGTGATCCCATGCGCCGCACAATGCGCCAGACCTGCGGCCACCTTTTCCTTGTCCTTGGCGATGGTCGCGGCATCGGGCCATGGCTCAGGCTCCCCCCCCGTGGCGATGCCCAGTTGCAGATGCGCGTCGCCACCCAGCGCGAGGACGGGACCAAAGGCTTCGAACTCTCGCAATTCTCCGGTTGCAGTCCCGTCAGCGGCCATCACCACCTCATGCCCATGGGGCATCGCGGCGCCGTGCAGCAGACCCGCCATGGTCAGCGCAAGCGTATTGGCCCAGACGGTATGGTGATCGGGAGCCATCATCGCGATGGGGCGATCCGCGATCACGCGGTCCAGATCATGGCGCGTCACCGGATGGTCAAGGATTTCATAAGACGCCCCCTGCGCCATCAAAAGCGGGCGATCCGGGTTCTTTGCGGCATAGTCCTGATAGGCGGCCTTCAGCGCTTCAAACCCGTACAAACCGCCGATCTGCAATTGCGTCAATTCGTTCCCACCAAGAACCAGATGCAGGTGGCTTTCCACGAACCCCGGCAAGAGCGTCCGCCCCCCGGCCTCAATGACCCGCGTTCCCGGCCCAGCCAGCGCAGCAACCTCCGCCGCAGAGCCAACGGCAAGGATACGGCCCCCCGCCACGGCCACGGCCTCGGCCCTCGGGTGATCCGGGTCCATCGTCAGAACCTTCGCCCCGGTCACGATCATCTCGGCCTGCATCACGACCCTCTCCCCATTTTCTGTCTATAAATATCCCACGGGGGGTTTGGGGTGTGAAACCCCCAATCCCGCCGCCTCAACCCGCGCGGCGCTTGGCGACCTGCTCGGCCATCACGCAAAGCATCTCGAACATCAGCGAAATCCCCAGCCATGCCGTCCCGCCAGAGGGATCAAAGGGCGGCGAGACCTCCACCAAATCCGCCCCCACCACATCCAAGCCCCGCAACCCCCGCGCCACTTGCAGCGCCTGCCATGAGTTCGGCCCTCCCACCTCGGGCGTGCCGGTCCCAGGGGCAAAGGTTGGGTCCACAAAGTCGATGTCATAGGTGACATAGACCGGGCCGGTTCCGACAATCTCCCGCGCCTCGGCCATCACGTCATCTGCGCCTCGGGCATGGAACTCGGCAATGGGGATGATGCGGATGCCGTTGGCGGCGGCAAAGTCCCAATCCTCGCGGCCGTAAGCCGTTCCGCGGATGCCGATCAGGCAATAGCGCTTGGGATCAATCAGCCCCTCTTCCACAGCGCGGCGGAAGGGGGTGCCGTGGTTGTAGCGGCTGGTGCCGAAATAGACGTCGTTCAGGTCGGTGTGGCTGTCGAATTGGATCATGCCCACCGGGCGCGACTTTGCCACGGCGCGCAGGATGGGCAGCGAGCAGAGGTGATCCCCGCCCCCGGTCAGTGGCAGAATGCCCGCCGCGACGACGCGGGTGTAAAACGCCTCCATCCGCGCAAGGCTGTCCATCAGATCGCCGGGGTTCGGGGCCACATCGCCAAGGTCGGCACAGCGGGCAAGCTCGAACGGTGCCACCCATGTCGCGCCATTCTGCGCGCGGATCATGGTCGACAGGTCGCGCAACTGGCGCGGGCCGTGGCGCGGGCCGGGGCGATTGGTAGTGCCGCCATCCCACGGCGCACCGATCAAACCGATCTCGACCTCAGCCAGTTTCGGATCGTCCAACCCCACATGCGGCAGCCGCATGAAGGTGGGGATGCCCGCGAATCGCGGCAGGTCAAAGCCGGAAACCGGGCGGAAAAAGCCGTCAGTCGGCGTGTCGGTCATGGGGGCAATCCTGTCAGTCTGATTCTTTGGCCCATCCAAACACCGCCCCCGCCCCCTGTCAGGCCCGGAAACGACCTGCCCCCGCCGCGAAAGCCGCAGGCCGGGCCGCTTGCCGCCTCTGCCCCCTTGACCCCTGCCGCCCCTTCACCCTTTATCGGCGCTGACCCTTCCACAGGTGATGACATGTTCTCGAAGCCCGCCGATCCGCTTTCCGCTCCGCCGCGCCCCGCGCAATCCAATGCCGGAAAGTCGGTGTTGGCCTCTGACCTGAAAATCGTCGGAGAGATCACCTCTTCCGGCGCGGTTGAGGTGATGGGTGAAATCGACGGCACGCTCAGCGCGCGCAACGTCACTGTCGGCGGCGAAGGTCGCGTCAAAGGCAGCGTGCAGGCCGAAACGGTCGAAGTGAAGGGTGCCTTGGATGGCCGCGTCGCAACCAGCGGCTTCACCCTGCGCTCCACAGCCAAGGTCGAGGCGGATGTGACCTATTCCAACCTCGTGATCGAAAGCGGCGCGCAGATCGAAGGCAGCTTCAAGCTCGCCCGCTGATCCGGCAGCTTTCAGCGCGGCGGGATGGAATATGTCAGCCCCGCCCGCGCCACCGGATCGGCCACACCGTCGCTGAACACCAGCACATCGCCAACCGCCAAGCTGCGGCCCAATTTCAACAGCCGCGCCGTGCCTATCAAGTCACATCCGGCGGCCGGCTTGCGCATGAAGTCAATCGAGGCATTGGTCGTCACCGCCAGCGCCACCGGCCCGATCCGCGACAGGATCGCCAGATAAAGTGCCACATCCGCCAGCGCAAAGATCGACGGCCCCGACACCGTGCCACCGGGGCGCAGATGCCCTGCCCCCACACGCAGGCGAAGATCAACCCCGTCGACATCCGCGCGTTCAACGGTGAAATTCTCTGCCACCTCGGCAAAGTCACGTTGCAGGAACGCGGCCAGCGCGTCACGATCCATCAAAAGGTCCATCAGCCGTCCCCGATCCATCGGCGACAGGCATTCCAGAACTCTAGGGGGGTTGCAATGTCCGAACCGCTTGTGCTGCGCGAAGATCAGGGCGCGGTTGCCGTGCTGACAATGAACGCGCCTGCCCGTCTGAATGCGCTGTCCAATGCGATGATCGCCGCGCTGTCGGATGCCTTTGACGCCATCGCCGCCGATGAAAAAATCCGCGCCGTCATCCTGCGCGGGGCGGGACGCGCCTTTTGCGCAGGCCACGACCTGCGCGAAATGCAGGCCGCCCGCGATGCGTCCGATGGGGGCGAGGCCGCCTTTGCCGCGCTTTTCGCTGCCTGCGCCGCGAT
>CALRPK020000236.1:0-4482 GCA_943370015.1 Paracoccus haematequi | reverse complement strand
GACGATAAAGCCCAACTGGTCCATATGGGTGAAGATCATTACCGGTGGCAGGGCGGGATCACCGGGCAGCGTGCAGGACAGATTGCCCAGACGGTCCGAGGTATGGGGCAAACCAAGCCGATCCAGATGCGCCGCAATCGCCGTCGACACGCGGGTTTCATAGCCCGACAGGCCGGGGATCAGCATCAACTCGACCGTCAGATCGGCGACAGAGGGCAGGGTCATTTTCCGCCCCGTGCCGCACGGACGCGGGCCATGAAATCGGCGGCGCGATCCGGGTCCACGGCGGCCCAAGTGTCGCCCTTGTACTTCAGCGCCGATCCCACGATCACGCCATCCGCCACCGCCAGCACGTCGGCCACCGTGTCATGCTTGACCCCGGTATTGGCCAATACGGGCGTATTGGGCAAAGCGCGTTTCACGCTTTCCAGATCGCGCATCTCTGCCGCCTCACCGGTGATCGCGCCGGACACCAGCACTGCATCGGGAATGGAGGAAAACACCGCCGACCGTGCGCGATCCGACAGGGAACGGCGGTCAAGGCTGTCGGCAAATTCGGCCGAGACGTTGTAAAGCCGCGCCACATCGCCCGCGCCGACGCGGTGGGCATAACGCACGGCAGCCCCGGCATCGGGTGCCCATATGCCCATGTCCGAGGCATAGGTTCCGGTGAAAATCTCACGCACGAACTGCGCGCCGGTGGCTGCGGCGACGGCAAAGCAGGCCTCAGGGTCCCACAGCACGTTGACGCCGAAGGGAACGGTGATCTCATCCCGCAAGCGGCCAATCACATAGGCCATGGTGGTCGAGGTAGCGGTATCCACCTTCAACTCATAGGGACGGTCGTTTTCATTGCCAAACATCACCGCGTCAAAGCCCGCCGATTGCAAGGCCTGCAAATCGGCGCGGGCATCGGCGATGATGCCCTCAATCCCGCGCTTGGCATCATGCAGCGGCGCGCCGGGAGAGGCCCCCAGATGCACCATGGCGATGACGGGCTTGTTCGCCCCGAAAACGTTGTGAAAGCGCGACATGAGTTCCTCCCTGATGGTTCAGGCTAGCGCGAAACATATTGGACGGGAAGCGGGATCATACTAGCATGTCAGCAACGCAAGGGGGGACACATGCTGCCAGCACGACATTGGGATCGCTTGGGCAATGGCGGTTTGACCTTTACCGAATTGGGGTTTGGGACCGCGCCTTTGGGCAACCTCTACCGCGCGATTTCCGACGATGACGCGCAGGCGGTGCTGGAGGCCGCATGGGCCGGGGGCGTGCGCCATTACGATACGGCGCCGCTCTATGGTTTTGGTCTGGCAGAGACGCGGCTGAACCGTTTCCTGCGTGGCAAGCCGCGTGAGGATTATGTGCTGGCCAGCAAGGTTGGCCGCCTCTTGCGCGTGGCGGATGAGGCGACACGCGAAGGGGCGGGCAAGTGGTTCGATACCCCGTCCCGCATCGGGGTCTATGACTACGGCTATGACGCCACGATGCGGTCGCTGGAATTCTCGCTGGAGCGGCTGGGGGTTTCCCGGATTGATATTCTTTACGCCCATGATCTGGACGTGTTCACCCATGGCTCACAAGCGGCGATGCAGGCGCGGTTGGAGGAGTTCATGGCGGGCGGCTATCGCGCGCTTCTGGAATTGCGCGATCAGGGTGTGATCCGGGCCTTTGGGGCAGGGGTCAACGAATGGCAGCCCTGTCAATGGCTGCTGGAGCGCGGGGATTTCGATCTGTTCCTGCTGGCCGGGCGCTATACGCTGCTGGAGCAAACCCCGCTGGACAGTTTCTTTCCCATGGCCACGGCGCGGGGCGTGGGGATCGTGGTCGGCGGGCCGTATAATTCCGGCATTCTGGCGACGGGGCCAAGGCCGGGGGCGTGGCACAATTACGAACCGGCCTCGGATCAGGTGCTGGCCCGCGTGGCGCAGATTGAGGCGACCTGTGCCAAGCATGGCGTGCGGCTGGTCGATGCCGCGTTCCAATTCGCGCTGCGCCACCCCGCGGTGGTATCGGTCATTCCCGGCGGGCAGGGTGTAGCGGAGGCGACCGCCAATCTGGCGGCAGCGCAGGCGGTGATCCCGCAGGCGCTGTGGCATGACTTGAAAGCGCAGGGCTTCCTGCGGGCGGACTGCCCCGTCTGATCACGCGCCGTAAAGCGCCGCCAAAACGATGCGCGTCGCGGCGGCGGCATCTTGGGCGGCCTGCGCCCGTGCCAGATCGGCATTGCCTGCCAGCGTTTTGGCAATGGCACGCAGGCGGTCGGTGACGGCGATATTCGCCCGCGCCTCACCCACCGGGTCGGTGCCGCCGTGATCGGGGAAGGTGTCGAAATAGATCACCCCGTCATAGCCCGCGCGATCCAACGCCACGAACAACTCCACCGTTTGCACCGGATGGACGGAGCCTGCGATCAACCCGTCATCGCGCTTGCCATAGCCGTCGTTCAGATGAACGCCCAAGATGCGGCTGGACCGCGCGGCCAGCATCGCGGCGCGGGCGGGCATCTCACCCGCGAACAGCATGTGGCAGAAATCGAGGGTGACGCCGGTATTCTTGCGCCCCACCTCGGCCAGCGCCAGCAGGGTGGTGGTCATGTCGGGCATCACCACATGGGCGCGGGGCTCATTGGGTTTGTATTCGATGGCGATGTCGATGGCAGGGTTGTGGTCGGCCACCTCGGCAATCGCGGCGATGCTGTCGTCCCATTGGCGGGCGTAATCGGCCTGAAAGCTGTAATCAAAGCCGTCCTGCCCCATCCACAACGTCATCAACCGCCCGCCCATATCGGCCAAGGCATCCAGACCCCGTTTGGTCACATCAATCGCCGCGCGGCGGACCTTCGGATCGGGGTTGGAAAAGGCCCCCAGCCGAAAACCGGGATCGGTGTAATAGCGCATCGCAAGGCCGTTCAGCGCCATGCCGTGATCGGCCAAAAGGCGCGACAGCTCTGCCGGAGAGTGGTGATCGAAATGGTCGGGGAAATTCAGATCGGCGGCATCCAAGCCCCCCACCTGACCCGCAGCCGCGATCATCTGGGCCACGGTGTCGCCTTTTTGCTTGAACGCATTCAGGCGGGTGGCATAGCGGGGGCGGTTCGGCAGGGTCATGATTGTCCTTGGACGGAGAAAAGGTCTGGACGCTCACGCTCCAGCGGTTGGAGATAGGTCAGCAACTGGCGCAGATGCCGCTGCACGGCATGGCGGGCGGCGACGGGATCGCGCGCCTCGAGTGCGGCAAGGATGGCGCGGTGTTCGGCCAAGGTGGTGGCCAAGCGGCCCTGCACCGGCAGGATCAACTGCCGCGCCCGATGCACGTTCAGCCAAGCGGTCTGTGACACCTGCGGCAGCCGGGGAAAGCCGGTGAAGGACAGGATCATGTCATGCATCTGTCCGTCGACATCCATGAAGCCTTGCTGATCACCATCGACCAAAAGCGCCTCTTGCACCATCAGGTTGCGGCGCAATTCGCGCAGTTGGTCATCGGTGATCTGCACGGCGACGAGTTCGGCGGCGGCCACCTCGATCGCTTCGCGGATAAAGGCACCTTCGCGGATGTCGGTCATAGACAGGCGCGCGACAAAGGTGCCTGCCTGCGGGACCACATCCACCAACCCGTCCGAGGCCAGCCGCGCCACGGCATCGGCCACGGGGCTGCGCGACACACCCAGACGTTCGCAAATCTCGGGCTTGCGGATGACTTCGCCGGGGCGATAGCTCAGCGTCAGGATGGCCAGCCGCAGGGATTGATAGACCTTCTGGCCCAACGACCCCTGAAACTGGTCCAGCGGCAAAAGCCGCGCCGCGCCATGCATTTCTGGTGATGGGGTCATTTGGGCGTGTGGCATGCTAACATGTTAGCCGCGACAGAGGGTCTGTCAAGAATGCTGCGGCCCAAGTCTGGCCTTGGCGGCGTGGATGAAATTCGCGGCATTCGCGGGCGACGGGTGGCTTCATGGCCCGTGCCTTTATCCGATTGCGGGCAAGAGGCAACCGGATCGTCCTTTTCCGCGTTTGAGGATGGCCACCGACAGCCCGTGACGGCCTGCGTCGCTGAAAATCATCGCAGGGAAAAGATAGGCTCTTTTCTTCACAACTTTCCTGTATATCGTGAAGTTAAGGGAGAATCGAATGCTCGGAACACGCTTTGCCACGCGGATCAACTCGTTTGCATCGGGGGCTGCGGTCTATTGGCCGGACCTGACCGGCAAGCCCAGCCTTGCGCAAATGGTGCGCCGTGCGGCCTTGGTCGAAGGGTTGTCAGAGCTTGATCTGAATTATCCTGACCATGTCGGCGATGACGCGCTGGCCGTGGGTGCCATGGTGCGCGATTGCGGCTTGCAGGTCTCCGGCCTTGCGATGCGCTACTACACCAACCCGGCCTACAAGCGCGGTGCTTTCACCAACCCGGACCCCGCCGTGCGGCGTGAGGCGATTGATCTGACCAAGCGCGGCATTGATGCGGCCCGTGCCATGGGCG
>CALRPK020000235.1:0-4482 GCA_943370015.1 Paracoccus haematequi | reverse complement strand
CGCGCCGTCGATGGAATCGCCCTGTGCATCGACAAAGCCAGCCCCGATGACATCAGCCCCAGCCGTGCCATCCACCACATCGCTGACGACAAAGCCGTTGGTCGGGTTCGAGGCGCTGATCGGCCCGGAGGAGAATACCCCCGTTCCGCTGCCGTCGTAATAGCCCACCCAAGACACGGTGAAGCTGTCGTTGGTGCCGTTGTAGACGACGTTGACGTTGTCCCAGTCGAAGGCATCGTTGTCGGTGATGCCGGAATTGTTCGGCAGGGTCAGCACCATCTCGGGTGACAGGCCATTGCCTGCCGCGTCGAACACCCGGTACTTCAATTCCATCGTGTAGGACTGGCCATCGGCCCAGACGGCGACGAAGTTGCCGCTCGTCCCCAGCGCGGTGATGACCGGCGGCCCGATGCAATCGGCGTTCGGGGTGGACAGGGCATTGATCTGCACATCCGACGCAATGACAAAGCCCGCCTGTCCGGGGGCTTTGGTGGTGTCGATGATGCTGAAATTCGGGAATTCCGTCCCGCCCGTCGCCCCGGTTTCAACATAACCCACAACCACGCGGCCACCCGGCAGCGCGGTGATGTTGAAGTTGTCGGTGTCGTAGCCGTCCCAGCCGTCAACGGCAGAGTTGCCGATGCGGAATTCGTTGGTGGCAGCCGATCCATCCGCGTTGAAGATGCGGCCTTGGAGCGTCATAGCGGCGTTGTTGTCGGACCCGGCCTCTTTCGACCAGACCGCCATCCAGCGACCATCGGCAAGTGCGACCATGGCCGGGGGCGATTCAACACCGCCCGTGTCGGTTTGCTGCATCTCGATATTGGTCGAGATCACACCGCCTGTCGGGTTCAACAGGCTGAACACAGGCTCATCGGTTTGCAGACCGAATTCACCCGCCGAGCGGACATAGCCGATGACGATATTGCCGCCCGCCAGCTTCGTCACGGTCATGTTGTCGACGTCGAAGAACTCGGTCCCGTCAACCGCCCAACCGGCCACGGAATATTCGTTTCCGACCGGGGTGCCGCTTGGCGTGAATACGCGGGCGAAGAGATCAACCGTGTTGGTGTTGTCGTTCAGCGCGTCCTTGGTCCAGACGAACAGGATATTGCCGTTGTCCAGCACCGTGGTGACCGGCGGGGATTCGTAAACCGTGGTGTCGTTGCTTTGGATTTCAACGTTCTGCGCGACGACGAACCCGGCACCACCCGGGGTCACGGTCGGGTTGATGATGCCGAACACCGGCTCATCGGTCCCATCCGAGGTATTGCGCACATAGCTGATGACGACGTTGCCGTTGTTCAGCACATCGACGTCAAGGTTGTCCCAGTCATAGGCGTCCCAGCCATCGACCGCGACAAAGCTGTTCAGCGAGAACTGCCCCGTCGCCGCCGTGCCATCCGCGTTGAAGATCCGGCCCTGCAACTCCATGGAGCTGCCGTTGTCCCATGTCGCGTTGTCGATCCAGATGTGCAGGATGCGCCCATCGGCCAAGACCACCGTCTTTGGCGGCGACTGGTCGCCTGCGGTGATCGTGTTGATCGGGTCCAGCGTGGTGCTTCCGGTACCGGTCATGAGTGCATTCCTGTCATGGGGGCCGCCGAGGAGGGGAGGCCGAATGGCGATTGGCAAACAAAACCGGTGAGCCGACGCGGCAGGCGCGCGGCAGAGCCTTGGCCGAAACGCAAAAGACCCACTTGCTGCTGCAAGCGGGTGCGCTTCGTGGTCATCAGGGTGGTAATCCCCATCGACTGCGCCCGTGAGACGCGGTCAGGACAAGGGGAGGCGTTCACTCTGGACATCGGCGGCCCGGTCACTGGTCAAGTTGCACATCAAGACCTGCCGCCCATCCCAAAGAATGGGTCGTTATAGGCTGGCAGGCCATACGAGGGTTCCGGTTACCCGGACGTCAGCAGAATTGCGGTCCGCCCCCACGGCCACCATCCTACTGGTATGTCATCTGAACAAACGGATGGGGTCTGTGCAGCGCATCGTTTTGATTAACGGAATGACGCGCAAACACTCTGGGCCATGGTCAAGCCGCCAAAAAGGCCCGTTACAACCCCCAGTAAACTCTACCCATTCCGTCGCATTTCACAGACTGTTAATATTTGTTGGGTCTTTTGGGGCCAAGACACAGCGGATCGCACCGGTTGGTCCATCCCAAGGCTGTATTCTGCGGCAGCACTGTCCGAATTTGATTGTTTCCGAAGTTTGGAAGATCGCTGTTACGCTTTTGGGCTCCAAGCGGGCTTGGCGACGCCAGAGCGGGCAGGAAGCGAAAGATTCATCCGAATCGAAGGGTTCTGATTGGCGTCGATTCGATCCTGAACGGCACGAGTTCAGCCCTGAACGGGGTCATTCCGCCTCTGTCGCCACGATTTCGGTCACCAGTTCGCGCAAGGCATCGGCGCGGCTGCGCGAATAGCGCCACAATTCGACCCGCAGGGACACGCCGGGCCAACCGCGCCGCGCCAGGGAGGCAGAGGATCCGTCGTCATGCCAAACCACCCCCTGCTGCCGCAGTCGCCGGATCGTGCGCGCATGATCGCCGGACGAGATCACCTGCCGTTCCTCGGCCCCGGCGCGCTCCATGAAGGCGGTCAGATGGCGCACCAGATCAGCGGGCACCAGATGCAGTTGCGCGGCCAAGGCGATGTCTTCATCCGTGAGGGACAGGGTTTGGTCGGAATACCCCTGCTTGCGGGTGGTCTCGACCACGCGAAACTCACCGCGCGCGGTAAAAAGACCCAGATCGACATGCACCGGCCCGCTTTCGGCCAAGCGGGTAAAGACCGGCATCAGCGCCTCGACCTCAGGGCGGGCAACATGAGCGTGGGTAAAGACAGCGGCGATCGGCGCGCAAAGTTCAAACGCCTTGTCGCCATGGCGCATCCGAACCCAGCCTTTTTGCCGCAAGGCATCCAGCGCGCGCCACACCGCCCCGCGCGGAATCTCAAGCCGGGTCACAAGATCGGACAGGGTGACCGGGCCAAGTCGGCACACGCCTTCCAGCACCTCAAGCAACCGCAGAGAGGTGCCGTCCGGCGCCTCGGTCGCGCGCGGTGGTATCGCTTGCGTATCGACTTTTCCCTGATGCGACACTCTGACCGGCACCCCGAACCACGACCCATACCCGAACACCCTGCAACAGAGCCGCCGCAACTCTGTTGCAAAGCGGACGGGCATCCCTATCTATAGGCGGGGCTGCGGTTGTTTGCCCGCAGTTTTTTTGTGACCGCCCGCTTGCCCTCGGCTTTGCAGTGGACGAGGAATGTGAACCGGATGCCGCCAGAGATCGACCCTGCCCTGCCACGTGCTGTCAGCTTGGACGATCTGCGCTGCGATGCAATCACCGGCATTCTGTCCAGCGCCACCGATGCGGTGCAAATCGGGGTGCGCGGCGCGCGTATTCTGGCGCTGTTGCTGGAAAAACGCGGCCAGACCGTGGCGCCAAGCGATCTGATGGCGGCGGGATGGGTCGGCTATATCGTCGAAGAAAGCAGCCTTGCGGTCGAGATCGCCTCTTTGCGTGGTGCCCTGCAACGGCTCTTGGGCGGGTTGAACTGGATCGCAGCGATCCCGCATCAGGGCTATCGCCTCTCTTCAACCGAGGCGGGAACGAACCCGAAGATTCCGGGGCGCTGGGAAATCCCGACCATCGGCGTTCTGCCGATGACAGCGCTGCCCGACCGTGCCGTGATCGCGGCAGAGGTGACGCTGACCGTGGCCGCGACGCTTGCCTTGCATTCCGGGCTGTCCATTGCCCCGGCCGATTTCGCGCAGCTTGTCGCCGCCCCCGAAGGTCCCGCGGCAGAGATTGGCCTGCGCTACCTGCTGGAAAGTGCGCTGCACATCGACGGTGACGCTTGGCAGGTTGCGCTGGCGTTGCGGACGACGGAGGGACGGCAGCCCCTGTGGTCCGAGCGGTTCAGCGGGCCGCTTCCCCTGACGCGTGACCGTCAAGACCGGCTGGCCGCCGAGGTTGTGCAGGCGATGGACATCCTTTTGGTGCGGGGCGAAGAGGCGGTGATCGGCTATCCCCCCACCCGGAACCTTACGGCGTGGAGCCATTACATCCGTGGCCTCGGTCACGCCTATTGGCCGCGCCAGAATATGCTTTGGGGCCATGAAGTGACGCGGGCCCTTGCCGAATGGCAAAAGGCTCTGGCACTCGACCCGGACAATCCCGCGCTTTTGGCAACTGTGGGGGCGGGCCATGCCGTGCTTGCGGCCTATCCCACCGTCGCCAGTCCCGCCGAATCCGCCGCCGAGGCGCATCGCCATCTGCACGCCGCCCTGGACCGCGACCCGGATCATCCGGTGGCGCTCGCCTTTCATTCGATGATGCTCTCTGAGATGGACCGATTTGAGGTCGCGGTCGAAGTGGCGAGGCGTGCGATTCGGCTGGCCCCGCATGCACCAGCGGTCACGGCAGTCGCCGCTGTGGCGCTGTGCGCTGCGGGGTTATGGGATGAG
>CALRPK020000234.1:0-4492 GCA_943370015.1 Paracoccus haematequi | reverse complement strand
CCCTGTCGGCCCAACTCGCCAAGGCCGAGAGCCATATTGACCGCCGCCCCGGCCATCATCGTCGAGGCGGCTGTGGCGGCACCGGAGATACCCGTTCCACCCGCCACCATGCCGGGCACCGAGGTCAGGGTTGCTTGGGCATCCTTGGGATTGTCAAGGATGAACTCGACGATCTTGTCGTGGTCGTAGTCTTTTCCGCCAAGGATGATCCCGGTCGGGGTCAGGGTGAACTCTTGCCGCTTGAAGCATTTCCAGATGTTCCAGCCGGTCCAAGGGATCAAGAGAAGCGGGACGATGAAGAGCGGCGTCGGTATCATGACCAGCAGGAAGCCGTAGAACGGCACGGCGAGGACATAGGACAGCACGTTCATTCCGGCGCCCTTGAAACTGATGATCTGCGTGTCGCCATCGACGTGAAGGTCATAGCCGCGGTCGTATTTCGCCTTGGTCGTCGTCATGCGCTGTCCTTTTCTGTCAGGGTGAAGGATGCCGTGCCCTGGCAGCCGGGGTTGAAGAGCGGAGAGAAGTTGCGGGGGCGGTGGTCCGCGCGCGGGTCATCCCTTCCGGCGGCAATCGAAGGTGTCGCCGCTTTCCGGCGAATGCCACGTGGCAAAGGTTTTGGTCACATCGAACAGCGCGAAGCGGTAGCCGTTCTTCAGGGTGACGCCGTAATCCTGCGCGCTGAGCTGTTCGATGCTTTCAACCGGATCGCCATTGTAGGCTTTGGCCGACAGATCGAAGGCCATGCCGCCGCAATCCCACTCCCCATGGGCAGGATGCTTTTCCTTGGCCACAGCAGGAAGCGCGCAGAGGATCAGGCCCGCCAAAAGCGGGGGCAGGGAGTTCTTGGTCATGTTGAGATGTCCTGTTCTTGGTCCGGTTTTTCACCAGGCGCAAAGCTTTACGTTGTCATTGATCCAGCAGGCCTCTTGCCGTCGCAGCTGGCCCAAGGGGGTATGGGCGTGGTTCGCGCCCGGCTCTTCGTTCCAATGGGCCACACCGATGCCGCGCCCTTCGACGAAGAGCACCGCGAAATACTTTGCGTCTGGGCGCATGATCTTGAAGCTGCCATCGTCTGAGGAGGCCATCAGGCTGAAGTCACATGGCCCGTCGATGTAGGTTTTGCCCGCGATCTCAAGCAGGCAGGTCGCCGGGCGGGCATGGGCGGTTATCGGTAAGAGACTGCAAGCCAAAAGGGCGAAAGGCACGGCGATGCGGTGGATCATGGGGCACTCAGGACGATCAGGGAAACCGAATTCTCGCAAAGGTTGCCGCAGCAATCCGGTCATCTCAATACGGTCGAAAGGCAGGTCTGCGACCGGATCCGACGGACCCTCAATCGTGATGGTTGATCGGGAGGGATTGATCGGGGTTGGGCCGCGTGACACACAAGAGGCGCGGTGCCGCAAATTCGGCCCGTGGGGAGTGGAATCCCCAGGATGCGTAGCTCGGTCGCTTTCGCGGCCGGGTGACCGCTGCGTATGTCCAGGCGCATGCTAAAGGCAGCGGTGCCTCGCGCTACGCACGGGGATTCCAACACCCGGCTTTGTCCGGGCCGCCTCTTTGATCTAGAGAGGTGTGCCATGTTCGACCGGATCAACAAACCTGACAGCATCTTTGCGCCGATAGAGAGTGAGGGTTTGCGTCTGCTCTCCACGCTGCGACGCGGCGGTGGCCTGACGTCGCTCGGTCCCTCAGGGCTGGAAACGCAGCTCGACCTGTCCGGATTTCCCGTTCCTTTGCCGGATGGAAATGCCGCAAGTCCCGATACGCCCACTCTCCCCCTGCCCCGGCTGACGCGCCGCGAAGGCGATGTGTTGCTGTGGGCGGCACGTGGCAAAACCGCATGGGAAACCGCGCAACTTCTTGGGCTTACCGAGCGCACGGTTAAGTTCTACCTCGCCCGCGCCTGCGCCCGGCTTGAGGTCCGCAACAAGACCCACGCTGTCGCGCTTTGCCTGAAGCATGGGTTGATCGACCTGTGATCAGGGCCAGCAGCAGGGGCGGACATTTCCAGTGACGTTTTGGGCGTTCTCTTGCGAAAAGATCACGCTGCACCTCTGACAGGTCCAGACAGAGCGTCTCGAAGGTATTGTCCACCACATCGGTCTTGCCCTCGGCGGCAGACCTGGGCAGTGCACTGCGGCACGCCTAGTTCTCCTAGTGAGCCGCGATACCCTCCTCAGGGTGGTGCGCCGCAGAGCTTTGCCAGCTGATGGCGCACCCAGAGTAATCGGAATTGATGACTGGGCTTGGCGGCAGGGTCACCGCTATGGAACCGTCGTCTGTGATCTCGAACAGCGTCGGATCATCGATGTCCTGCCAGATCGCGAGACGACAACGGTTCACGCGTGGCTGGCGGCACGGCTGTCGGTCGAGATCATCGCGAGGGACCGTGCCGGCGGTTACGGTCCGGCCGGTCAACGCGGCCGCCCAGAAGCGTTGCAGGTTGCGAACCGTTGGCATCTCATGGAAAATTGTAGCTCGGCGTTCCTTGAAGTCGTCCGCAACGCGATGCGGGACATTCGGCGGCTCGTGGGTATGGGGCGGCTTGACCCTGAGGAGATGACAGCTGTCGAGCACCCAATACGAGAGCTGGCGACGCCGGTCGGCGGCGAACGCACTCTTTTTGAACATGGTAAAGGCCGAGATGCCGATTAAGGAGATCATGCGCCGCACTGGCCATTCGCGCCAACGCGTCCGCGCCATTGCCCGTGGCGACCAGTCAGAGGCCTTCCGGCCTAGAGCGAGCACCCTTGACGGACATCTCGACTCGCTGTCCCACGAATGGGAGAGCGGATGCTGGCGCGGTGCGGAACTCTGGCGGCGCCTTCGCGCCCGGGGTTATGCGGGCTCCCTGCGGGTCGTGACCGAATGGGCAACGAGGCGACGCTGGGACGGGGCATCCAAACTGCCAAGACGATGCCCGAGTTCGCGGGTCGTCGCCAAGCTGTTGATGCTCGCCCCAGAACGCTTGTCGCGCGCCGACCTCATGCTGGTCACACTGTTAGAGGTGAAACTGCCATGCTTGGGACAAGTGCGAGACCTTGTCCAACGCTTCCATCACATGATCCGCACGGGGAGTTCTGAAGACCTTGATCCCTGGATCGAAGATGCATCCACATTGCTGGCCGCCTTCACGCGCGGGGTCATCGCAGATCGGGCTGCCGTGGCGGCCGCCATCGCCAGCCCGTGGTCCAATAGCCAGACCGAGGGGCAGATCACCAAGCTGAAACTGGTCAAACGCCAGATGTATGGCCGCGCAAACCTCGACCTCCTACGCGCCAGATTAGTGGGCGCGGCATGACGTGCATCAAGATTGAGTCAGAGCCAGTTTTGGGTGCCGATTGACATCGCAGCACCTGCGCTAGAGCGACACGCGTCGTCGCGCATGATTGCGCCTTAATATTGCCGCAATCTAGTCCGGCCCAAATCCTGTTTGCTGATGACAGTAGCGAACAGGCCGCCGCGGATGTGTCGCGAAGCATCCTTGCCGCCACAATGGCTGAGAGAACGGGGCTTTCCGCCTCGGGAACGGTTGATGTCGTCATAGTTGGAAGCCTCGCGACATCCTACCGAAAACGCCAAGTTTTGACCCTGATCGACAGCTTCACTGCCCCTCAATAACTCCGGCACGACGCGCTCGTGGACTGGATAGAAACGGTGAGGAACAAGCATGGCGACCGTCAACGGAACAGCGGGTAATGATTTCATTGCGGGAGGGGCCGCCGCAGACCAGATCAGCGGTCTTGTTGGCAATGATACACTTTTGGCCGGTGCCGGGGCCGACACTGCATCGGGCGGCACGGGCAATGACGTGATCGAAGGCGGAGACGGCGCTGACAACATCTATGGCGGCACGGGCGATGATTACCTTGCCGGTCAGGACCTGGTTGATCCGGCAGCAAGCGCGGTGTCGGGCACGTTGAACCCGGCCGTCACCGCGGATGATGGCGCGGGCGATCTGCTGGATGGCGGCGCGGGCAATGACACAATCTTTGGAGGCGGCGGCAATGACCTGATGCTTGGCGGCACCGGCAACGACGTGATGCTGGGAGGCACTGACGCCGACACGATGATCGGGGGCTTAGGGGCCGATACGATGCTGGGCGGTTCGGGTGCAGACCTGATGCGGGGCGACGAAGGGCTTTTCACGCCGCCGGGGGGGCAGTTCGGCGGGAGCGGTCGTGTCACGCTGGTCAACCAAATCACCGGAGGCAATCAATCACCGCCGGTCAGCCTTGTGCTGGGTGACGGGCGTGTGTTGCACGCTTGGATCAATAGCGCAACCGACGACAACGGCACCATCATGGAGTTGCAATCCCGCATCTTCCATGCGGACGGCTCACCCGCCAGCGACCAGATCAATTTGGAGAGCCTGCCCGCCGTTGACGGTTGGGATGAATTCGACTGGGACAACCTGAGCCTTGATTTGCTACCTGACGGTGGGGTTGTGGTCAGCTATGTCCGCAACACGTCAGAGCCGGGTGAC
>CALRPK020000233.1:0-4494 GCA_943370015.1 Paracoccus haematequi | reverse complement strand
ATCACCCGTCCGAGATCGGGCGCTCTGTCGAAGAATGGGCCAGCCGCCTGCACCCTGATGAGCGTGAGCCGGTCCTGTCCGCCCTGACCGACACGCTGGAGGGGCGGGTGGACATGTTCCACGCCGAACATCGCCTGCGCCACAAGGATGGCCGTTGGATCTGGGTGCTGGACAGCGGCTGTGTGGTGGAACGCGATGCGGCGGGACGGCCCTTGGTGATGACGGGCACCATTTTGGACATTTCAGAACGGCGCGAGGCGGAAAACCGCGTCCGTGTGCTGATGCGCGAATTGGACCACCGCGCCAAGAACCTGCTGGCCGTGGTCTATGCGCTGATCAACCTGATGCGGGGCGATGATGTCGGGACGTTCAAGGCGTCGATCCTTGCGCGGGTGCATGCCTTGGGCCATGTCCACAGCCTGTTGTCGGATGCAGGCTGGCAGGGGATCGAGATCGGCCTGCTGGTCGCCACCGAAACCGCCGCCTACCAATCCGACCAGACCCCGCGTGTGGAACAGGACGGGCCGCCCTTGGTGCTGACACCCGCCGCCGCGCAGGCGCTGGCGATGGTCGTGCATGAGTTGATGACGAATTCTGCCAAATACGGGGCCTTGTCGGTCGATACAGGCGTTGTGCGGCTGACATGGCGGCAGGATGCAGAGGACGGCACGGTCCATCTGCGCTGGTGCGACAGCGGCGGCCCCCCGGTGCAGGAACCCACCCATCTGGGCTTTGGCACCACGCTGCTGGCGACGATGGTCACCCTTCAGCTTGAGGGCAGCTTCGCGGCGCAGTGGCTGGCAGAGGGGGCGGTGTTCACCCTGTCCTTTCCCCATAGCAACCTGCGCCCGGTCTCGACGGCAAAGGCCCTGCCGTGATCGCAGCGCCAGCCTTCACCTCTGGCGATATCACTTAGCTGAAACAAACCGGCTGGTCAGGTCGGCCCGGATGGATCACCCTTTGGCGATCCAGAAGGAGTATGCGCAATGATTGCTTTGGGCGTCGATGTCGGTGGCACCTTTACCGATCTTGTGCTGGCCGATCTGGACCGGCGCAAGGTGACCATTCACAAGACCCCCTCGACCCCGGCCAATCCAGCGATTGGCTTTATCAACGGCGTCAAGGCAATCTGCACCTTGGCGGGGATCGAACCGGGGCAGATCGACAGCGTTTTCCACGGCACCACGGTCGGCACCAACGCCATGCTGACCCATGGTGGTGCGGTGACCGGGATGATCACCAACGACGGGTTTCGCGACGTGCTGCACATCGGGCGGCACCAGCGTCCACAACATTATTCGATCATGCAGGATTTGCCTTGGCAAAGCCGCCCGATGATCCGCCGCCGCCACCGCAAGACCGTGGCGGGGCGTCTGGATGCCAGCGGGGCCGAGTTGACGCCGCTGGACGAAGCCGCCGTTGCCAGCGTGGCACAGGAATTGGGCGCGCAGGGGGTGGAGTCGATCCTGATCGGCTTTCTCTTTTCCTATGTGAACCCCGCCCATGAACGCCGCGCCGCGCAGATCGTGCGCGACCTGCTGCCGGGGGTGTTCGTCACCACCTCGTCCGAGGTGTCGCCGCAGTTTCGGGAATTCGAACGCTTCACCACCGGGGCCATGTCCGCCTTCATCGGCCCGAAGGTGCGCCGCTACATCAGCGCCTTGCAGGATGACTTGCACGCGCTTGGCGTGCGCGGGGCCTTTCGCATCATGACCTCAAGCGGGGGCCTTGCCACGCCCGAGATGATCGCCGAACGCCCGGCCACCACGCTGCTGTCGGGGCTGGTCGCCGGGGTGCGCGGCGGGGCTTGGGTGGGGGAACATGCCGGAACCAACCGTCTGATCACGCTCGACATCGGTGGCACCAGTGCCGACATCGGCATTATCCGCGATGGCCGCCTGTCCGAGGCGGACGCCCGCAGCGCCTCAATCGCCGGGTTCCCGGTGATGCTGCCGATGATCGATATTCACACCATCGGCGCGGGCGGTGGGTCCATCGCCTATCTGGACCGGGGCCATGCGTTCCGCGTCGGTCCCGAAAGCGCGGGGGCCGATCCCGGCCCAGCGGCTTACGGTCGTGGCGGCACGCTGCCCACGGTGACGGATGCCAATCTGGTGCTGGGCCGCTTGGCTGCGCGCAATTTCCTTGGCGGTCAGATGACGCTGGACGCCGATGCCGCAACCAAGGTGATCGCCCAACTGGCGCAGGACTTGGGCCGCACGCCGGATGAAACCGCCGAAGGTGCCCTGACCGTGCTGAACAGCAACATGGCCAATGCGATCCGGTCGCGCACCGTGCAAAAGGGCATCGACCCGCGCGACTTTACCCTCTGTGGTTTCGGCGGGGCCGGTCCTTTGCACGCCGCCGAGGTGGCGGGAATGCTGGGCCTGCGCCACGTGCTGATCCCGCCGCATCCGGGCATCACCTCGGCCATGGGGCTTTTGACCGCCGATATGGAATACCACGCCCTTCGCACCGCCTTTGCCGTGAAGGGCAATCTGGATACGGCGCGGCTTCAGGGTCTCTTCACCGACATGGAAGGCGAATTGGCCGCCATCTTCGCCAAGGATGGCGTGCCTGCCGCAAAGACCCGGATGCTGCGGCAGGGCGATCTGCGCTATGTCGGGCAGGGGTATGAGCTGAAGATCGACATCCCCGCCGGACCCCTCAGCGATGCGGCGCTGGAACAGGTCTGGACCGCCTTTCACCAGCGCCACCGCGAAGAATACGGCCATGCGTTTGAGGCCAGCCCCATCGAGATCGTCACCGTCAAGTTGCGCGGCATCGGCGCGGTGGAAAAGCTGGGCCAACCCGCCGATTACAGCGGCGCATCCACCCCGGTCGAGGTGTCGCGCGGGCGCTGCGTGTTCCGCGTCAAGGACCGGCTGGACACCTTTGAAACGCCCTATCTGGACCGCTTTTCACTGCCGGTGGGGGAAACCTTCGCCGGTCCGGCGATCCTGCTCCAGACCGACACGACCACGGTGGTGCCGCCGGGCTGGACCTATGGCGCGGACCGCTTCGGCAATGTGCGCATGACGCGCGATGACCTTTGATCGGGGGCAAGCAAGATGAAAACGCGCGTTGATCCGTTTCTGGCTGCCGTCATCCACGGCGCGCTGGAAAACATCGCCATCGAGATGGGCCACAAGCTGATGCGGATGAGCTATTCCAGCATCATCCGCGAAAGCGAAGATTTCGGCGCGGCCCTGACCGATGCCACCGGGCGGCAATTGTGCGAATGCACGCTGTCCACGCCGCTGCAATCGGGGCCGATCCCCGGCTATATCGAGGGCATCCTGCGCGAGTTGGAAAAGCGCGGCGATACCGTCAATCCCGGCGATGTGTTCATGCACAACGACCCTTATGCTGGGGCCTCGCACGGGCCGGATGTGGGCTTTGCCGTGCCGATCTTTCACAAGGGCGCGCTGGCCGGGTTTTCCGTCACCACCGCGCACCATCTGGACATTGGCGCGCTGACGCCGGGCAGTTGCGGCATCGTCGATGCGGTGGATGCCTATGCCGAAGGGCTGCAATTCAAGGCGATCCGCGTCTATGACGCAGGCCGCAAGGTCGAACCCGTCTGGCAAATCCTGCGCTCCAACATCCGCATCGCCGATCTGGTGGTGGGCGATATGGAGGCGCAAGTGGCCGCCGCCCGCATCGGCGCGGACCGCTACGCCAGCCTGTTGGATCAATACGGGCTGGACACCGTCACCGGGGCTTACGAAGACCTGCTCGATTATTCCGAAACGCTGATGCGCGACGCCATCGCCGCCTTGCCCGACGGGGTCTATTCCGCGCGCACCCAGATCGACGGCTATATGGACAGCGCCGACCCCGCGCTGAAGGAATTGCCGATTGCGGTGACGCTGACGGTCAAAGGTTCTGACATTCATGTCGACCTGACCGGAACCGCACCGCAAATCCCCAACAAGCCGATCAACATGCCCTTCGTCGGCACGGTGGATTGCGCGATCTGGCTGACGCTGCGGTCGATCCTGCTGGACAGCGATGTTTACGGCGCCATCCCGCAGAACAGCGGCCTGACCCGCCCCATCACGATCTTTGCCCCCAAGGGATGCCTTGCCAACCCGGTCTTTCCCGCCCCGGTCATCGCCCGCTTCTGCCCCGGCAATGCCTTGGCCGATACGGTGATGAAGGCCATCGCCCCCGCGGTGCCAAAACAGGTCAGCGCGGGCATCGGCAACCTGCGCGTCATGGCCTTTTCCGGGGTCACGAAGGGCAATCCTTGGGTGCATATGGAGATCATGGAGGGCGCATACGGCGGCCGCCATGGCAAGGACGGGATGGACGCGGTCGATACGCTTTACGCCAACACCCGCAACAACCCGGTTGAGGATATCGAAAGCCACCTGCCGCTGCGGGTTCTGAACTACGAATTGCGCGAAAACGTCGCCGGACCGGGCCAATGGCGCGGCGGCATCGGGTCGATCCGGTCGTTCGAGATGCTGGAGGATGGGGCCGTCTCGG